>SKHK01000144.1 GCA_007117005.1 Paracoccaceae bacterium | reverse complement strand
GCCGGTCTGGCCGGTCTTTACGGCGCCGAGATCCGCGAATTGCCGGATATCGACCGCCCCGTGGTCACTGTCACCACCACCTTTCCCGGCGCCGGCCCGCAGACCATCGACCGGGAGCTGACCAGCGTGATCGAGGGTGCGGTGGGCCGAGTGTCCGGCGTGCGCGGTATCTCGTCGGAGTCACGTTTCGGCCGCAGCCAGGTGACGGTCGAATTCGGCGACAATGTCGATATCGATGTCGCTGCAACCGATATCCGCGATGCCATCGGCCGGGTGCGCAACAACCTGCCTGACGATATCGACGAGCCGCGCATCGTCAAGGCCGACGCCAATGCCGATGCCGTCATGCGCATCGGTGTCACCTCCTCGGGCCGATCGGTGCAGGATCTGACCCGGCTGGTGCAGGATGTTGTGTCGGATCGGCTGATCTCGGCCCCCGGGGTGGCGGATCTGCAGATCTTTGGCGCCCGCGATGCGGTGTTTCGCGTCGATGTGGACATGATGGAACTGGCCAGCCGGGGCCTCAGCCTGGCCGATATCCGTGACACGCTGCGCAATGTCAGTTTCGATGTGCCGGCGGGGCAGCTGGCCACGGACCGTCAGTCGATCTTCGTGCGCACCACGGCCAGCATCGAGACGCCCGCCGATTTCGAGGCGCTGGTCCTGCGCGGCGAGACGCTGCTGGGCGATGTGGCGCAGGTCAGCCTTGGCCCCGCGCCGGGTGAGACCATCCTGCGCGCCAATGGCGAGAGCGGCATCGGGATCGGGGTGCTGCGGCAGGCGACCTCGAACACGCTGGACATTTCCGACGCGGTGCGCGCCGTGATCGCGGAAGTGCAGGATATCCTGCCCCAAGACGTGCGTATCTTCGTCACCTCGGACGAGGCGACTTTCGTGCGCGGCGCCATCACCGAGGTGGTCAAGACCCTGGGGCTGGCGCTGTTGATCGTCGTGGGCATCATCTTCCTGTTCCTGCGCGATGCGCGCGCCACGCTGATCCCGGCGCTGACCCTGCCGGTGGCGCTGATCGGCACGTTGGCGGCGATCTGGCTGGTGGGCTTTTCGGTCAATGTGCTGACGCTGCTGGCGCTGGTGCTGGCCACCGGGCTGGTGGTGGACGATGCCATCGTGGTGCTGGAAAACATCGTGCGCCGGCGGGCGCAGGGCATTGGACCGCGCGCGGCGGCCGTGCTGGGTACGCGGCAGGTGTTTTTTGCCGTGGTCACCACCACCGCCACGCTGGCCGCGGTCTTCGTGCCGCTGTCCTTTCTGCCGGGCCAGGCGGGCGGGCTGTTCCGGGAATTCGGTTTCACGCTGGCCATGGCGGTGATGATCTCTTCGGTCGTGGCGCTGACGCTGTGCCCGGTGCTGGCCAGCCAGTTGCTGCGCCCGGCGCCGGCAACGCCGCCGCGCGGGCCGATGATCTGGCTGGGCGGGCGGCTGGCGGCGCTTTACGCGCTGACCCTGCGCGGCGCGCTGGCGCAGCCGCTGGCGGTGCTGGCGGCGGTGCTGCTTTTCGGGGCGACGGCGGCGCTTTTGTCCACGCAGCTCCGCCAGGAACTGACCCCGCGCGAGGACCGCGCCGTGGCGCTGATGTCGATCACCGCGCCGCAGGGGGTATCGCTGGAATATCTCAATCAGCGCATGCTGGATATCGAGGCATTGGTGGCGCCCCTTCAGGCATCGGGCGAGGTGACGAACGTGTTTTCCATCGTCGGCACCGGCGGGCGGGCCAATCGCGGCTTCATGGTGTTGACCCTGGCGCCGTGGGACGAGCGCGCGCGCAGCCAGGAGCAGATCGTCGGTCAGATCAATGCCGGGCTGCGCGAGATCATCGGCGTGCAGGCCTTTGCCATCCAGCCCAATTCGCTGCGTATCCGGGGCGCGGGGCGTGGCCTGCGTTTCGCGCTGGTGGGCGAAAGCTACGAGCGGCTGGCCGAAGAGGCCGAGGCGTTGGTCGAGCGGATGCAGGACGATCCGCGCTTCGGGCAGGCGCAACTGAGCTTCGACACCACCCAGCCGCAGCTTTTCATCGAGGTCGACCGCCGCGCGGCATCCGATCTGGGGGTTCAGATCGACGGGCTGGCCGAGGCGCTGCAATCGGTGCTCGATGGCCGCTCGCTGGGTAGCCTGTTCATCGAGGATCGCAGCTTCGACATCACCATGCTGTCCACCACCAACCCGGTGCGCGCCCCGGGCGACCTGGAGCGGGTCTTCGTGATGGCGGCCAACGGGCAGTTGCAGCCGCTTTCGGCCTTTGTTTCACTGGAGGAACGCGCCACGGCGCCGGAACTGACGCGTGAGGAACAGATGCGCGCGGTCGAGATCACAGCACCCCTGACGCCCACCTTCGCGCTGGGCGATGCGGTGGCAGAGGTGGAACGCCTGGCGCGCGATGTGACCGCGGCCGGCACCCGCGTGGTGCCGCTGGCCGAGGCGGCGACGCTGGACGAAACGTCGGCCGGGATCCTGATCACCTTCGGCTTCGCGTTGCTGGTGGTGTTTCTGGTGCTCTCGGCGCAGTTCGAAAGCTTTGTTTCGGCACTGGTGGTGATGGCGACAGTGCCGCTGGGCCTGGCCTGCGCGATATTTGCTTTGTTGCTGACGGGGGGCAGTCTGAACGTCTATTCGCAGATCGGGCTGGTGCTCTTGGTGGGGATCATGGCCAAGAACGGCATCCTGATCGTCGAATTCGCCAATCAGTTGCGCGACCGGGGGGCGAGCGTGGCGCAGGCGGCCTTTGACGCGGCGACCATCCGTCTGCGGCCGGTGATGATGACCATGGCCTCGACGGTGCTGGGCGGGGTGCCGCTGGTGCTGTCCACCGGCGCAGGGGCAGAGGCGCGCGAGGCGCTCGGCTGGGTGATCGTCGGCGGGCTGGGGATGGCGGCGTTGTTCACGCTTTACCTGACGCCGGTGGCCTATGTGCTGCTGGCCTGGATGGGCAAACCGCGTTCTACCCAGGCGAAGCGGCTGGCCCGCGAACTGGAAGAGGCGCTGGACCGGCGCGTGCCGGCGGAATAGGGCAGGGCCCAAGGTTTTTGAAACAAAAACCTTGCAAGGCTTTTGTTGCAAAAGCCTTGGCCGCCCTGTGCGAGCGGGCGCGCCGCCACTTGTGCCGCCGGGCTGCTTTGCAGGAAGGGATACGGAGCCTTTTTCAGCGGGGCGGATTTACTCCAGCCGCGGCACCTGCCCGGTAAGCGCGCCGCCATCGATCACGAATTCCGACCCGGTGGAATAGCTGGCCTCGCACAGCATGAAGCGGACCATGCGCGCGACTTCCTCGGGCTCGCCAAAACGGGCGATGGGCTGGGATGCGGCGATATCCGGGGGCAGTTCGTCGCCCATCACCGTGCGGATCGGGCCGGGATGCAGCGACAAGACGCGGATATTGTCGGCTGCCAGGTCAAGCGCGGCGCATTTGTTCATGCCGCGCAGTGCCCATTTGCTGGTGACATAGGGCATGAAGCCGGCGTAGCCATTCATGCCGGCGATGGAAGAGCAGTTGACGATCGCCCCGCCGCCCGCGCGCCGCATCGCCGCGGCACAGGCGCGCATGCCCAGGAAACAGCCCATGACATTGACCTCCAGCATGTGCCGAAATGCGGCCGGGTCCGTGTTTTCAACCGTGCCGAAAGCCAGAAGGCCGGCATTGTTGAATAACGCGTTCAGCCCGCCAAGGGTCTCTTCCGCTGCGGTAACGGCATCGTTCCAGTCGGCCTCGCTCGTGACGTCCAGCCGCCGGTAGCGGGCGGGCGGGCCCAGGTCGCGTGCCAGCGCCGCGCCTTCCTCGTCCAGCACATCGGTGATCATGACCGAAGCCCCCTGCGCGGCAAGAAGCCTTGCCGTCGCCGCGCCGATGCCGCGCGCGCCGCCGGTGATGAGGATGTTCAGGTCTTCGGGGGCGATCATGGTCATGGGCATTTCCTCTACCGGTCTCGGAGACAGCCACGAAAAGATGCTGTCTATCGCCGCCCGTGGCCTTGATCTGGAACAAGTCCGGCAGAGAAAGGTTTCAGCGGAGGCCCAGTTCCGCCAGAGCCGCGTCCAGTTCCGGGGGCAGCGCATCGTCCCCCGGCCGGGCCGGTGCCAGGTCGGCGGGCGCATCCTGCGGCTTGAGATAGCGCCAGCCCTGAAACGCGCTGCGCTGTTGCGGTGCGGTTCTGACGATATCCGGCTCCAGCACGATGCCGCAGCGCCGGACACCATCCTCGCCGATGACCGGATCAAGGCGCAGGATGCGCTGGCGGGCCAGCACCGTGCCGCGAAAGACCCAGTAGAGCGACCCGCCCGCCAGCAGCGCCTCGGCACGTTTCGGCCACATGCGCGTGACATGGCGGGGCAGCCCGTCCGGCCCCAGCGCGCGGGGGTCGCGTTGCCAGGCGGCCAGATCCTCGATCCCGTCGGCGCCGACGCAGAGCTTGATCAGATGCAGAGGGGTGGGGATCGTCATGACGGTGCAGATAGCCCGGCTTACCGCAGGGGGCAACAGGGTGGTGTGACAGCCTTGCCGCCCGCGCAGGCTGTCGTGTCGATTGAGTATTTGGGGCAAGGTGAGGGGGGCGAGTGTGCGCGCGCGTCTTGCAGGGTGGGAGGGCGCCACGGTCTGCCGGGGTTGACAAGATACGCGCGGCGGTTGAACGCTGGCGGCCGATGGGGCAGCGGTGTCCGGGGTATCGGTTCGATATGCAGTGGTTTTACGTTGATGGTGACCGGCGGGTCGGGCCGGTATCGGAGGACGAGATCAGGCGCCTGATCAGCGCCGGCCTGCTGGGGCCGACAGACCTGTTGTGGCGCACGGGTCTGACCAACTGGGAACCCCTGGCGCAGCATTTCGCCGACGAACCGGCCGAGCCATCCGGCGGCATGCCGCCCGCTGCCGTGCCCCCGCTTCCTGCCACGGTTACCGGGCGCCGGCGACGCCTGGACAGCTACACGCCGCCAGAGCCGCGTCAGGACCGTCTGGGCCGCCAAAGCCACACCGGGCCGGACGGGTTGTATATCCATGCCCCGGCCCGTGGTTTCACCGAGGCGATATCGGTCTGCCTGCGCAGCTATGTCCGCTTTTCCGGCCGGGCCAGCCGGTCTGAATACTGGTACTTCGTGCTGTTCGGTTTCATCATGGGGATCGTGACATCGATCCTGGACTCCGTCTTTTTCAATGTGTCGATGTCTCAGGACGATGCCGGCCCGCTGAACACCCTGCTATCCCTTGCGCTGCTTTTGCCGACGCTTGCCGTGAGCTGGCGGCGGCTGCATGACATCAACCGTTCCGGCTGGTGGATCGGCGGTTTCTTTCTCGGGTTGATCGCCATGGTGCTGGGCGTGGTCTTTGGTGTTGCCGTTCTTGGCATCGGAGGCGGGGGCAACTGGGCGGTGATGGTGCCGATCGGGGCGGTGATGATGTTGGCGGTATTCGCCTACTGGGTTGTCCTGCTGGTCTTCACCTGCACGCGCGGTGATCCGGGGCCGAACCGGTTTGGCTGAACCGCCGTGCGCGGCATCACGGCAAGGGCGGCGGCGTGCTTTCTGTTGCCCTGACCCGGGGCAGGGCCGGCGGCGCGGTCCGCCTGGCCGCAACCCTTGACTCGCCCGGGGTCATGCTGGAGGTTCGGCCGCGCATCGATGCCCAGACACCGGAGGGAACCATGGCTGGCACCTGGTATTACGCCGAAGGCACCACCCGTCATGGTCCCGTGGCGGCGTCCGAAATCTACCGCCTGATCCTGGATAGCCGCCTGTTGCCCGAGTCTCTGGTCTGGCAGGACGGCATGGCCGACTGGCAGCGCGCGGATGCGCATTTCGATTTCCCTGCCCCCGATGCCGGCAAGGCGCCGCCGCCCCTGCCAGCGGGCAGCGGGCAGGGTGCCCGGCCTGCGTT
>SKHK01000063.1 GCA_007117005.1 Paracoccaceae bacterium | reverse complement strand
GGCAATGACCCCAACCAGCAGCAGATTCACCGCCAGCGACACCACCAGCGCCAGACGCCAGCCACGCCCGGATGCGCGCGCCGGCGCAGCCCCCCCACCGGGCCCGCTTGCGGGTGCGCTCATTGCCCCGCCTCCGCGGCCGCACCGTTCAAGGCCCAGAGCAGCGCATCATCGGCCAGCAGCCCCGCGATATCGGCGCCGGCCCCATCCGCAGACCAGAGCGTCGCCTGCAAGGACAGGCCCAGCGCCTCGGCCGGGCCGGGCGCGGCAAGGCCGATCCACAGACCCACCAGCCCGGCCGCCGCCGCGCCGGCCATACCCGGCGCCCCCGCCAGCCAGTCAAGCAGCCGGTCCCGCCAGCGGATGCCCTCATCGACCCGCGGCCACGGCGATGGCGCCATCGCGGGCGGCATGGCAGCCAGCGCATCGGCCATCAGCCGCGCCGACAGATCATCGGGCAGCGGCGGGGCCGGGGCACGGGCCAGCCGGTCAAGCGCCGCATCCAGAGCAGGGTCGGACAGCGCGGCATCGGGTGGCGCGCTATCGGCGCGCGGCGTCGCGTTGCCGGCCGGATGGGGAGAGTGTGTCGTCTTGCTCATCGGTCAAATCCCAGTTCGTCGCGCCGTGGCGCCAGTTCCGCCGACAGCCGGCGCTTGGCGCGGGCGGTCAGACTTTCCACCGCTTCCACCCCGATGCCCAGCACCTCGGCGATCTGCGGATTGGTGTAGCCCTCCAGGTGGCGCAGCACCGTGGCCACGCGCTGGCGCGGGGGCAGCGCCGCCAGCGCCGTCTCCAGCGCCCGCGCCCGCGTCTGCGCCATCAGCGCCTCATGGGCCGAGGGCGTGGGCGCTGCGGGCTCTGTTGCCTCGTCCTCCAGCCAGGTGGCGCGGCGGCGGCGCAGCCTGTCGGTGGCCAGGTTGACGGCAACCCGGTGCAACCAGGTCGAGGGCGCCGCCTGCCCGTCCTGCCAGCGCGGCGCGATCTGCCACAGCCGCAGCATGGCTTCCTGCGTCACGTCCTCGGCCTCGGCCCGGTCCTGCAACAGGCGCTGCGCCACCTGCAGCACGCGCGGGCCCAGCCGATCAACCAGCGCGCGCGCCGCCCCGGCATCGCCCTGCGCATAGGCACGCAGCAACTGCGCGTCCCCAAGGCGCGGGTCATCCGGTGCGGCGCGGTCCTCTGGCATGGCGATGCGACCCTTAAACGCGACGGAGCGGCGCGCGGTCCCCCGGCCGGGGGTACGCCACCCCCGGCCCACCGGCAAGGCCCTGCCCGCAGAGGCAGCCGCTGCCCGGCACCGCGCGCCAGGCGCTGTCACTCGGCCGCACGCGACCGCCCATCGCCGCGCCCCGCTTCTCGGCGTTCGCGCCGCTCGGCCATACGTTCCGCGCGCCGCTCTGCCCGCGCCTGCCAGCGCTCCTGCGCGGCTTCCAGCTCCTGCGGCGAGATCGCCCCGTCACCATCGCTGTCGATGCGCGCAAAGCTGCGTTCGGCCCAGTCCTCGGCCGATCCGGCGCGGCCATGATAACCCCGCGACGCGCCCCGGTCATGCCCCCGGCCATGCCGCCAGCCCCGGCCATGGGCGCCACGCTCTGCCTGACGCTCTGCCCGGCGCTCGCCGGCCCGTTCTTGCAGCGTGGCCATGGCTGCGGCCAGGTCATCGCGGTTCAGCGCGTCATCGGGGCCGGCGCCGGCGGCATCGAACAGCGCGTCCACCCGCGCCGATACCGCCTGCGCGCGCATCACATCGCGGCGCGCCTGCAGGAAGGCGGTCCATTCTTCCAGCGTGATACGCCCGTCGCCATCGGCGTCGATCTCGGCGAAAGACGCCTGCGGCAGGGCAGCGGCACCGCCCCGCATGGGCCCGGCTTCGCGTGCCAGCACGGGCGCGGCGGCAAAAGTCAGGACTGCCGTCAGGGCAGTGGCGGTCAGGATAAGCTTGGGCATGGTCTGTCTCTTTCCTGCAAAGGCGCCTTGGCAAGGCGGTTGATTGTATGCCGAACGCGCCCGGCGCATCACGGCAATGATCCTTCAACGCAGGGGCCGGGGCTTTCCGTCGCAAGGAAGAGCACTGCCCCCTGCCGAATGCCTGCGCGGATTGCCTGTAACCCGCACGCCGCGACCCACGAACCCCTTGTTGCCGCGCCTGTGCATGCCTGCTTCAACAGGAAGGAGAGTTCCCGCGATGAAACCGATCCCCGCCCGGCTGGCAGCCATCGCGCTGGCGCTGGCCTTCATGCTGGCCGCCCCGGCCGCGCTCGCCACCCCTGACCGCTGGGCCGGTGCCTGGCCACAGACCGATTTCACCCGCACCACCATTGATTTCGCCGAGGTCTTTTCCGGCGGCCCGCCGCGCGACGGCATCCCGGCGATCTGGGCGCCCGCGCATATCCCGGTGGCGCAGGAAACCCGGCTGGACGCGCGCGAGCCGGTGCTGACCTATGAGCACGAAGGCGAGGCGCCGCGCGCCTATCCGGTCCGCTATCTGATGTGGCACGAGATCGTGAACGATGTGGTGGGGGGCCTGCCCATCGCGGTGACCTATTGCCCGCTGTGCAATTCGGCCATGGTGTTCGACGCGCGGGTGAACGGGCAGCGCCACACGTTCGGTGTCTCCGGCCTTTTGCGCCATTCCGACATGCTCATGTATGACCGAGAGACCGAAAGCTGGTGGCAGCAGGCAGTGGGCGAGGGCGTGGTGGGCGATCACGCCGGGGCACGACTGACCCCGCTGCCGGCCTGGATGGAAAGCTGGGACGAATTCCGCACCCGCAATCCGGACGGGCTGGTGATGGATCAGCCCGACTGGCGCCGGGCCTATGGCCGCAACCCCTATGTCGGGTATGACAGCGCGGCACGGCCGTTCCTTTATCAAGGCGAAAACCCGCCGCATGGCATCAACCCGCTGGCCCGCGTGGTGCGCGTGGAGGACCGCGCCTGGACCTTTGCGCGGCTGCGCGAGGCCGGCGAGATCAGCGAGGCCGGGGTGGTGCTGAGCTGGGTGCCGGGGCAGGCTTCGGCGCTTGACAGCGGCGTGATCGCCGAGGGGCGCGACGTAGGCACGGTACGCGTACGCGACGAGGCCGGGCGCGACCTGCCGCATGACATCCCCTTTGCCTTTGCGTTCCACGCCTTTTATCCGGACGGGACCTGGATGCTGGGGGACTGAGACCGCCGCGAAGCGCAGACGCGCGCACCGCGCGCTATCCCTGTGTTAGCCCCCTGCGCAATGCGCCCCACCCGGCGCCTGGCCGGAACCCAGCGCGGCGGGGGCGGGCACGGTGAAGGGGTCGACGGGATCGGAGCGCAGCGCATCGACGGCCAGGATGGCCGCGACCAGCAGCAGCGCCACCAGGCCGACGCGGGGGCGTGACGGGACGGTTGGCGCGCTCATGCCACACCCCCGGCGGGTACGGGCTGGCGCGCGACCAGCAGCACAGGCCGCAGATTCAGCCCGATCATCGACCCGCCGAAAGCCGCCGCGAACCAGACCCAGCCATGCAGGCTGCCGGTGGAGATGCCGCTGAAGAAGGCACCGACATTGCAGCCGAAGGCCATGCGCGCCGTGTAGCCCAGCACAAGCCCGGCCAGCAGGACAGCGGCCCAGCTGGGCATGGTCAGCGCCGCCGGCGGCGCATCGGGCGCGCGGCGCCAGCGCATCGCCAGAAAGGCGCCGGCGATCAGCCCGATATTGGTCAGCGAGGTCACATCGGTCAGGATACTGGCCGACAGACGCTCGGCATTGCCGGCGCTGGCCCAAAAGGCGGTGGCGGCCAGATCGGCGCCCCCGGCCTGCGCGACCTTCGCCCCCCACAGGCCCAGCCCATAGACGATCCCCCAGGGCTGGCCGGCGACGACCAGGTTCAGCAGCGCCAGCGCGGCGATCAGCCCGGCGGCGACCCACAGGCGCAAGGGCGGCAGGCGTTTGCCCGGCGCGGCGCGGCGGATGGCGGCATACCCCACCAGCGCCAGCGCCGCCAGCGTCAGCGCCAGCCCGCCGGTATCGCCCAGCGCGCCCTGCAGCGTGATCACCGGCAGGCTGCCCAGCCCGGTCCAGAAATCCAGATGCAGCGTGCCCGCGAAACTGCCCGCGATGAAACCAATCAGCGCGACCAGCCCCACCATGTTGCCGCTGCCCGCATTGACCAGCGTGCCGGACCCGCAGCCCAGCACCACCTGCATCGCCATGCCAAAGACGAAGGCCCCCAGGATCATGCCGAAGCCAACCGGCGCATGGGCGCCCGAAAGCTCGCCCGGTGCCGCGGCCAGCAGGGGCAGCGCCAGCGCCGCCGTGGCGCCGATGGCAAGAAGCTGCGCCACCAGCCCGCGCGCATCCCGCTCGGTCACGATCATCCGCCAGGGACCGGCGAAGCCAAAGCGCAGCCCCTCCAGCACCAGGCCGAAACCCAGCCCGATCGCCACCAGAAAGGCCGCGCGCGGCCCCGCCCAGGCAAAACTCGCCAGAACCAGGGCCACCCCGCCCGCGATAACAGCCAGACGCCGGGACCACATCTCAGAACATCCCCGTCAGCCAGTCGCGCGTCTGCGTCCAGTAGACGCTCAGACGGCCCGGCGCGTTGTCCAGCGGACGCCCCGCCGCCGCCCATTCGGCCATGCTTTCGGCGTAAAGCCGGGTGTTGGGCACGCCTGCGATCTCACTGAGCGCGAACCAGTTGATCGCCGCCCAATGCCCGGTATTGCAGAAGGAAACGGTCAGGGATGCGGTGTCGCCGCGCGCCTCGGCGATTTCGGTGATGGTGTCGGCGGGCAGCATGCGCGTGCCGTCGAACCAGTCCTCATAGGTCAGGCTTTCTGCGCCGCGGATCGTGCCGGGCCGCGCGATGGTCCAGAAACGCCCCTCGAAGAAATTGTCTGGCCGGGCGTCGATCAGGCTGGCATTACCGCTTTCGACCAGCGCCTCGACCTCGCCCGTCGTCACGCGCCAGTCCTCGCGCCATTGCGGCTGAAAGTCCGACGGCACCACATTGGCGGGTTCGGTGCTGACCGGCAGCTCCTCCCATATCCATTCGGCAAAACCGCCATTCAGCAGCGCCAGGTCCTGAACCCCAAGCGATCTGAGCGTCCAGTAGACGCGCGCCGCGGCCCCCATGTCGGTGGGGTTGTCGCCGGAATGAACGACCACGACCGGCGTATCCGCGTCGATCCCAAGACTGCGTAGCAGCGTGCCGAATTCCTCGGCGCTGCGCAGGGCGCCGGGGTTCTGCGGCGGGCCGCGCCATTCGGCATAGGGTGCGTGCACTGCGCCGGGAATGCGCCCGGCAGAGAAATTGCCGGTGACATGGACGACCCGGACATCCGGCTCGCGCTCCAGGATCGCGGCAAGCTCGCTTGGTTCCAGCAGCGGCTGCCAGCCCTGGGGCGTCGCCAGCGCGACCGAGGCATGACCGGCGAGGGCCAGTGCCGCCACGGGCAGAAGTGAGTGCCGGAATGTCATGGCGTCCTCCGCACGGGCCTGTCAGGTTGTGCATTCGCGCGGAACATAAGGATATTTCCTCCGGCGTGAAGAGTACGGCCCCGCGCCTGACAGGAACGGAATTCGCCTTGCCGCCGTTTTCCGGAACGCTGTTCACATCACCGCCCCCGCGCAGCGACCGCCTTTCCGTCAGGTGGCGAAATGCGGATTTCGGTCCCTGAATTGGCCGGGTTCGGCCGTGTCGCGGGGCGGCGCCGCACGCACAGTGCCCGGGTCCGGAAGACGCGGCGGTGATCGAATTTCGGAAATCCGCATGTCAGGCCTTGACCTTCACATGATGGGAAGCCCCAGCTTGACCAGCATCAGACAAAAACCAAGGAGGCTCTGGTGCAATTCCGAATAGAGAACATGACCTGCGGCGCCTGCGTGCGCGGCGTGACGCGGGCGATCAACAGTGTCGACCCGGCAGCCG
>SKHK01000284.1 GCA_007117005.1 Paracoccaceae bacterium | reverse complement strand
GTCCGGGCGCTGAATGCCCGCTGCGGCCCGGCGCCGCTGGTTCTGGCGGGCGGGCTGCTGGCCCCCGGCGGGAGCATCCGCGACGCACTGGCCGAACGGCTTGCCGGGCGGACCGCGCGCTTTCTAACACTGGACGCCGCCGCCGCCGGGGCGCGGCTGGCGATGAAGGGAGACAGGCCATGAGCGACACCGAAACCGCCGCTGCGCGCTACCAGGGGATCGAGGGCTGGCCGGTGGCCGAGGCGCTGGCCGCGATGATCGAGGGGCAGATGGCGGCCGTCGCGACACTGCAGGCCGCCGCCCCGGCGCTGGAGCGCGCGATCACCGCCGCCGCCGAGCGGCTGGGCGATACCGGGCGGCTGATCTATACCGGCGCCGGCACCTCGGGGCGGATCGCGGCGCAGGATGCCGCCGAACTGGCGCCGACCTTCGGCTGGCCGCGCGCGCGGGCGCTGGTGCTGATGGCCGGGGGCGATGCGGCCTATGCCCGCGCGGTCGAAGGGGCCGAGGATGACGCGGCCGCAGCACGGGCCGGCATGGCGGGGCTGGGTGTGGGGCCGGCGGATGTGGTGATCGCGCTGGCAGCATCGGGGCGCACGCCCTTTACGCTGGGCGCCGTGCAGGCGGCGCGGGCGGCGGGCGCGCTGTCCATCGGCATCGCCAACAACCCCGCCAGCGCGCTGGCCACGGCCTGCGACCATGCCGTCACCCTGCCCACGGGGCCCGAGATCATCGCCGGCTCCACACGCATGAAGGCCGGCACGGCACAGCGCGCCGCGCTGACCTGCCTGTCCACCGGCATCTTCCTGCGCCTGGGCCATGTCTGGCGCGGACGGATGGTGGCGATGGTCGCGGGCAATGACAAACTGCGCGCCCGCGCCCGCGCGATGGTGGCCGACCTGACCGGCCTGCCGGAAGATCAGTCCGCGCAGGCGCTGGACCGCGCGGGCGGCGATATCCGGCTGGCCCTGACAATGCTGACCACCGGTCTGGACGCCGAACCCGCCGACCATGCTCTGGCCCGGGCCGGCGGCCGGCTGGACAGGGTCCACGCGGGGTGGAAAGCGAGGGACCAGTGAGCGCGTCGACACATCTTGCGCCGCACCCGGCATCGGCCAGGCACGCCTGTGAACTTGCCCCGGACCGTCTGTCGTGATGACACCACCGCTGATGATCCTCGTGATACTCGTCGCCACCATGGCGCTGTTCCTGTGGGGGCGTTTTCGCCATGACATCGTGGCGCTGATGGCGCTGATGGCCTGCGTGCTGGCCGGGCTGGTGCCGGCGGCAGAAGCATTCGCGGGCTTTGGTCATCCGGCGGTGATCACGGTGGCCTGCGTGCTGGTGCTCAGCCAGGGGCTGCAGAACACCGGTGCGGTGGACTGGCTGGCGCGCACGGTCCTGCCGCGTGAGGCCGGACGGCTGACCAGCATGACAGCGCTGATGGGGCTTGGCGCGCTTTTGTCGGGCTTCATGAACAATGTGGGCGCGATGGCGCTGTTGATGCCGGTCGCGGTGCAACTGTCGGGGCGGCTGGACATGACGCCGGGGCAGGTGCTGATGCCGCTGGCCTTCGGCACCATTCTGGGCGGGATGACCACGCTGATCGGCACGCCGCCCAACCTGATCGTCTCTGGCTTCCGGGCCGAGGCCGGTCTGGGCCATTTCGCGATGTTCGATTTCGCGCCCGTGGGCGTGGCGGTGGCCCTGGCCGGGGTCGGCTTTGTGGCGCTGATCGGCTGGCGTCTGGTCCCCGCGCGCAAGGCGTCAGGTGCCGAAGGCTTCGAGACCGGGGCCTACATGACCGAAGTGCGCGTCCCCGAGGGCAGCACGGCCATCGGCCTGACCCTGCGCCGATTCGAGGACCAGATCGGCGACAGCGAGGCGCAGATCGTGGGCCTTGTGCGCAACGAGGTGCGCATGACCGCGCCGCATGGCGGGCGGCGCATCCGCACAGGCGATATCCTGGTGCTGGAGGCGGATGTCGAGGCCCTGGCCAAGACTCTTTCGGCCTTCGGGATCAAGCTGGAGGAACAGGGGTCGTCATCGGAAAAGGACGAGACGAAAGATACCGCAAAGGGCGCGCAGTCCGCACAAGAGAAGGTCGGAAAAGACCCCGAGGACGAGGACAGCAAGCGCGACGAGGATATCGTGCTGCGCGAACTGGCGGTGCTGCCGGGCGCCAGCATCGTCGGACGCTCGGCCAGCGACCTGCACCTGCGCACGCGCTACGGGCTGAACCTGCTGGCGGTATCGCGCGAGGGGCGCCCGCCAAAGGCAAGGCTGCGCACGCTGAAGCTGAAATCGGGCGATCTGCTGCTGATGCAGGGCCCGGCCGAGGTGATGGCGGATTTCATCAACGACACCGGCTGCGTGCCGCTGGGTGAACGCGACCTGCGCATCCCCGACAAGCGTATGGCGATTATCGCAGGCGCCATCATGCTGGGCGCCGTGGGCATCGTGACCGCTGGTCTGCTACCGGCGGCGGCGGCCTTCACGCTGGGGGTGATCGCCTCGATGCTGTTGCGCACGGTCCCGCCGCGTCAGGTCTATACCGCCATCGACTGGCCGGTGGTCGTGCTGCTGGCAGCCTTGATCCCTGTCGCGGGCGCGATGCAGGCCACGGGTGCGGCGGATATGCTGGCGCGGTTTCTGGTCGATACCATCGCGCAGGGCAACGCGGTTGCGGCGCTGGCCGTGGTGCTGGTCACCACCATGTTCCTGTCGGACGTGATGAACAATGCCGCCACCGCCGCCGTGCTCTGCCCCATCGCCATCGGTATCGCCGCAGCGCTGGGGGTGAACCCCGACAGCTTTCTGATGGCGGTGGCGATCGGGGCTTCCTGCGCGTTCCTGACCCCCATCGGGCACCAGAACAACACCCTGATCCTGGGCCCTGGCGGCTTCGGCTTTGGCGATTACTGGCGGCTTGGCCTGCCGCTGGAGGTGATCGTGGTCGCCGTCAGCATCCCGCTTCTGCTGATCGTCTGGCCACTGTGACAGGCCCCCTGGTGCCGCATCCACAAACGGGCCGAACCCGGCTTTCACACCGGTGGCGCCCCTCTGTTGCCTTGCCCCCTGCCCCTGCCTTGCCTCCTGCCCCGCGCGCCGGCGTGACGCGCGGGTCAGATCCAGCCGATGGCGGCGAGCGCCATGCCGGCCAGCGCGCAGCCGGCAAGGGTCGTCACCGGCCCCAGTCTGACACGGAACACGGCCAGCAGCGCCGCCCCCACCAGCGCGGCAGCCGCAGGATCGACCGAGGACCAGACCGGCACCTCCAGATCAAGCCCGATTGCGGCGACGCTGCGCAGCTCGTCGAACACCACATGCATGCCGAACCAGACGGCAAGGTTCAAAATCACCCCGACAACGGCGGCCGTGATCGCCGTCAGCGCCGCGGTCAGGACCCTGTTGTCGCGCAGCCGTTCGATGAAGGGCGCGCCAAGAAAGATCCACAGAAAGCAGGGCATGAAGGTCACCCAGGTCGTCAAGAGCCCGCCCAGCGTGCCTGCCATCAGCGGCGACAGGCCCGTGGCCTCGCGCATGGCGCCCATGAAGCCCACGAACTGCGTCACCATGATCAGCGGGCCGGGCGTGGTTTCGGCCATGCCAAGGCCGTCCAGCATCTCGCCCGGCGCCAGCCAGCCGAAATTCTGCACCGCCTCCTGCGCGACATAGGCCAGCACCGCATAGGCGCCGCCAAAGGTCACCACGGCCATGATGCTGAAGAAACCGGCGATCCGGGCAAAGACATCGGCCGGGCCCAGTGCCGCGAACAACAGCGCGACGGGCGCCAGCCAGAGGATCAGGAACACCGCCGAGACCCGGAAGGCGTAAGCCCGGCTGACCTCGGTATGCTCGGGAGCCGCCTCGCCCAGCAGCGTGTCGGCGTCATCGACCCGGGCGCCACCCACCGCGCCATGACCGCCCTGCCCGTGAAAGGCCGGCACGCCCCCGCGCGCGCCGACGTAGCCGATCAGCCCCGCCGCCAGAATGATAAGCGGGAACGCCACGCCGAAACCGAAGATCGCCACGAAGGACGCCGCCGCGATGGCGATCAGCGCGGCGTGGTTCAGGGTGCGCGCCCCGATGCGCATGACCGCCTGCACCACGATGGCCACCACCGCGGCCTTGAGCCCGAAGAACAGCGCCTCCACCGCGCCGACATTGCCGTAAAGCGCGTAGATCCAGCTCAAGCCCATGATGGCGATGACGCCGGGCAGCACGAAAAGGACGCCCGCGATGATGCCGCCAGCGGTGCGATGCATCAGCCAGCCGATATAGACGGCCAGTTGCATCGCCTCCGGGCCGGGCAGCAGCATGCAGTAGTTCAGCGCATGCAGGAACCGCCTTTCGCCCAGCCAGCGCCGTTCCTCGACAAGGATGCGGTGCATCAGCGCGATCTGGCCGGCGGGCCCGCCGAAACTCAGCAAACCGATGCGGGCCCAGATGCGCGTTGCCTCGGCCAGCGAGGGATAAGGGCGGTTCGGCATCATGCTTCCTCTGGCTTGCGCCCTTGCCGGTCGCGGGCATCGCCGACGGCACCCGGCCGCCCGCGCCGTTGCGGGTCGGTCGCATGAAAACCGGGGCGCAGAAGCCGGGCAATGGTCGCTGCTGCTTTGGTGGACTGCGTTGCGAGGGCAGTCAACTGCCTTGGCCATGCGGCGGGTGGCGCGGGCGCCCGTCGCTTGCGCTCGCAACGCCTGTTGGCCTACATCCAAGCGCGCCCTCTGAAACGGATCAGTCAAGGAGTTGCCATGACCCGGCCATTTCCGCCCCTTTCCGCGCCCGACCGGCTGCGCGCGCTTCTGGCCGAGGGTCAGTTGCTGGTCCTGCCCTGCCCCTATGACGGGCTGTCGGCGCGACTGGTGGCGCAGGCGGGCTACAGGGCCGCCTTCATGGGCGGCTATGCGGTCGCCGCTGGGCGGTTCGGCTGGCCCGATATCGGCCTTGTCAGCCCCACCGAAATGCTGGACAGCGCGCGCAGCATCATCCGCGCCGCGGGCCTGCCGGTGCTGGTCGATGGCGACACCGGCTATGGCGGCGATGCCAACATCGCGCGCACCATCGCCGATCTGGGGCAGGCCGGCGCGGCGGCGGTGATGATCGAGGATCAGACATGGCCCAAGCGATGCGGCCATATCCCCGGCAAGCAGGTCGTGCCCCGCGACGAGGCGGTGGCCCGCATCCGCGCCGCCGTGGCCGCGCGCGATGCCACGCCGACCCGGCCCCTGATCCTGGCCCGCACCGATGCCCGTGCGATCCACGGCATGGAAGAGGCGTTGGCGCGTGTCACCGCCTTTGCCGGGGCCGGCGCCGACCTGCTGTTTCTGGAGGCCCCGGAAAGCGAGGCCGAGATGCGCGCCTTCACCGCCGCGACCCCCCTGCCCTGCCTGGCGAACATGCTGGCGGGCGGGCGCACCCCACGCCTGTCCCATGACCGGCTGGCCAGGCTGGGCTTTGCCATGGCGGCCTACCCGCTGGACCTGATCGGCGCGGCGTCGGCCGCGCTGGAGGGGGTGCTGCAGGGGGGGCTGGCGCATCCGCCCCCCGCCGGTGCCCCCCCGGCGCATGACCATGCCACCTTGCTGAAGATCACCGGCTTTGACGACACACGCCCGTGAAGCCGCTCCGCCTGTCACACTGCTCGACGCTGGTGCGCCCGACACCCGGGGCCATGAATTTGCGCGGGCGATCCGTGAAAGGGCGAATTCGCTGCTGACGACTGCGCGCAACCAGGGACGGGCTGCACATCTGGTCGCCCGCAGTACCGGATATAAGGGGCGGCGACCCGCGGGCTTCGGGCTGAATAAAGGCTGGCCGGGCAAGCGCGCGTTCTGATCGGAAAGCAGGCACCGTCCCTTTTGGCTGTAAGGGTTTGTGAACTCCCGCTCGATATTGCTTCGCCAAAGCGGTCTATCATCGACGAAGCGTTATGGCTTCACACG
>SKHK01000035.1 GCA_007117005.1 Paracoccaceae bacterium | reverse complement strand
GCCCGCGCGCGGGCCCGCAGCCTCTGGCAGGCGGGGGGTGGTCAGCGCGACCCAGCCGCCCTGCAGCGCGGCCAGCGCCACGCGGTGCGGCCCCGGAAATGCGACCCCCTGTGCCATGCGGCGCACCATGCCGCGCCGCCGATCAGTCGCGCAGAAGCTCGTTGATCGAGGTCTTGGCCCGTGTCTGGGCGTCCACCCGCTTGACGATCACCGCGCAGTAGAGATGCACCCCGCCGGTCGAGGGCATCGAGCCGGCCACGACGACCGAGCCCGCCGGCACCTCGCCATAGCTGACCGCCCCCGTGGCGCGATCAATGATCTTGGTGGACTGGCCCAGGAACACGCCCATGCCCAGCACCGAGCCCTCGCGCACGATCACGCCTTCCACCACCTCGGACCGGGCGCCGATGAAGCAGTTGTCCTCGATGATCGTGGGGTTGGCCTGCATCGGCTCCAGCACGCCGCCGATGCCGACCCCGCCGGAAAGATGCACATTCTTGCCGATCTGCGCGCAGCTGCCCACCGTGGCCCAGGTATCGACCATGGTGCCGCTGTCCACATAGGCACCAAGGTTCACGAAAGATGGCATCAGCACCACGCCGGGCGCGATATGGGCAGAGCGGCGCACCACGCAGTTCGGCACGGCGCGGAAACCCGCCGCGCGCCAGTCCTTCTTCTTCCAGCCGGCGAACTTGCTGTCGACCTTGTCCCACCAGGTGCCGCCCTGCGGACCGCCGTCATGGCGCTCCATGTCCTTGATCCGGAAACCCAGCAGCACCGCTTTCTTGGCCCATTGGTTGACGTGCCAGTCCTGCCCGCGCTTTTCGGCCACGCGCAGCGTGCCGCTGTCCAGCGCGTCCAGCGTGGCCTCGATGGCATCGCGCGCGGGGCCCTTGGTATCCGGGGTGATGGTGTCGCGGACCTCCCATGCGGCGTCGATCGCGGCTTCTAGCGAGGCATCGGGCGAGGGGGTGTTCATGGCGGCTCCTCTGACTGCGGGAAAGGGCGTCTGGTCTTGGCTCAAGGCAGGCTATAGCCTTGCACGGGCAGGCAGGCAATGCAGAGGAGGCCGCAAAGCATGGACAACAGGCAGGATCAGGCGCGGCGGTTTCGCCCTTTCCCGGATGCCGAACAGGACCGGCGCCAGGCCCAGCAGGTGCCGGATACACCGCAGACGCGCCACCCGGCCTACCGGCTGGCCTTTGCCGATGATGATTTCCTGATGCAGGACGCGCTGCGGCCGGTGCGGCTGCAACTGGAACTGGTGAAGCCCGAGATGCTGATGGCCGAGCGCGACATCGCCTCGACCGTGGTGATGTTTGGCGGCGCACGCGTTCCGGCGCCCGGCGATGACGTGACGCGGCCCGGCCAGGCGGCGCTGGCGCCGTTTTACGAGACGGCGCGCGAATTCGCCCGGCTGGTCACGCAGAAAAGCGTGGCGACCGGCTGCCGGGACCATGTCATCGTTACCGGCGGCGGGCCCGGGGTGATGGAGGCCGGCAATCGCGGCGCGGCAGAGGCGGGCGGCATCTCGATCGGGCTGAACATCGTGCTGCCGCACGAACAGGCGCCCAACCAGTATGTGACCCCGGAGCTGAGCTTCAACTTTCACTATTTCGCCATCCGCAAGATGCATTTCCTGATGCGTGCAAAGGCGATCACGGTATTTCCCGGCGGGTTCGGCACGCTGGACGAGCTGTTCGAGACGCTGACCCTGATCCAGACCCGGCGGATGGAGCCGGTGCCCTTTCTGCTGTTCGGCCGGCAGTTCTGGGAGACGGTGATCAACTGGCAGGCACTGGCCGAAGCCGGGACCATCGCGCCGGAGGATCTGGATCTGTTCCGCTATGTCGATACCGCACAGGAAGCCGTCGCGGCGCTGGAGGACTGGTCGGTGTGACCGCATCCGGCAGCGCGAACCTGTGCGGGTGAGGTGCAGTGATTGCGAGGCCATGACGCGGGATCGTTTCAGCCCAGAGCGCGCCCGGCTGGCGGTACGGGGACGATTTTCAGGGCTTCGGGGCCCGTGGACCTTCATTCCGTCGTTTGCGCGTGTCGAAAAGCATGGAAACTGAGACCGCTACAGGGTGACATGCTCTGGCGCGCTGATCCGGCCTGGTGCTGCCTGTCTCAGGCTCCGCAGGGTTCGACCATCACTTTGGGGCAAAGCGGGCGACCCTTGGTTGCCGCCACGTTAGCCGTATGCCGGGATTCGGCCGCTCTTGGGGGCGTGAACGGCATGGCCGCCAATGGCGTTTGCCGCTGGCGGGCGATGTAGCATGCCAGCGGCAGGGCGATCCCGGGTGGCGGATTTCAGATGTCGGAGGATGGCACGACTTTCTGCCTGCCCGCCTTCCTGACTGGCCGTGCCGCCGGTAGGTCATGGCCCGCGCCGATCGGCCCGGACGCGCCCGGGTCGATCGGCAAGGCGCGGGGTGATTGCCTTCCTGACGTGACATGCGCCGCCAGCGCAGCGCGCAGACGCTCCAGGTGCAACGGTTTGGTAAGGCAGTCGTCGAAGCCGGCTTGCAGGTAATTGGCGATCTGATGTGCCATCGCGTTCGCCGTGAAGGCCAGGATCGGCAGGTGTGGCGGCCGGCGCACACCGTCCGGTGGCGGCATCGTCTCGCGCTGGCGCATCGCCTTCAGCACCGCAAGCCCGTCCATTTCTGGCATCGATATGTCCAGGATCGCGGCGTCGAAGCTTTCGGCATCAAAGGTTTCCAACGCAGAGGGGCCATCGGCGCACAGGACGGCGGTGATGCCCAACTGGCCCATCATCGCGCCCAGGATCATTCGGTTCGTCCGGTTGTCATCGGCGGCAAGGATACGAAGCCCATGAAAGCTCTCGTCACTGTCGGGGCCGGTCATGCTGTCGGCTTTTTCCGCGGAGCCGTCGCAGGCCGGCAGCGGTAGGTCGATCCGCACGCTGGTGCCTTCACCGGGGCGCGAGCGGACCTCGATCCCGCCGCCCATCAGCCGCGCCAGTTGCTGCGCGATCGGCATGCCGAGGCCGGTACCCCCGAACTTGCGGGCGATGTCGGTGTCTGCCTGGCCGAACTCCTCGAAAACGTGGCGCTGCTGCTCGGGGCTCATGCCGATGCCGGTATCCGTGACCTCGACGCTGATCTCATCGGGCAGGCTGCAATCGATGGCAATGTTTATAGTGCCTTCATGGGTGAACTTGATCGCATTGCTGATCACGTTGTGCATGATCTGCAGCAGGCGATGCGGGTCGCCCTGGCGGTGCATCAGGCCGTTCGGCGACACCGTCATGCCGAAGGACAGCTTCTTCTCGGCCGCCTTCAGCGTGTGGACCGCCTCTATCCGCTCGGCGACCTCGGCCAGGTCGAAGGGAATCTGCTCGATGGTCAGCTGTTCCGCCTCGATCTTCGACATGTCCAGAAGATCGTTGATGATGTTCAGAAGCAGCGAGCCGGAGGCATGCATCACCTCGATCATCCGTTTCTGATCCGGGTCCTGGATCAGGCGATTCAGGACGTCGGCGATACCCAGAACCCCGTTGAGCGGCGTGCGCATCTCATGACTCATGCGCGCCAGAAAACGGGTCTTGGCGCTGTTGGCGCGGCGCGCTTCCTCAAGGGCCGCGCTGCGGGCGGCTTCGGCGCGTTCCTGTTCGGTCACATCGACCATCGCATAGACGACGCGCGCCTCGCTATGGCCGAACCCGACCTCGGCGGCGTGGATGGCGCAATAGCGTGGGCCTGAGCGGCCGGGCAGCGAGATACGCACGCCCGATACCGCGACCCCGTCCCGCAAGACACTGGTGAAAGGGGTGGTCGGCGGAAAATCTGCTTCTGGCTGCGCGTCGTCAGGGGTCATCTGCATCTGCAATTCGGTGTGCGACATGCCGAAAAGACGCTTGCCCGGCACTTCAAGAAGCGCGCAGGCGGCCTCATTGGCGAAGGTGACCTGGCCTTCGCCGTTCAAAACGATCAGCCCCATGGCCGAGGTGGTGAGGATACTTTGCAGAAAGGCGCGTTCCGATTGCAGCGCTTCCTGTGCCTCGCGCCGGGCCAGTTCGCTGTTGCGCCGGGTCAGGTTGGCGCAGATCACATCGGCGACTGACTGCAGCAGATAGATCTCGCCGGGCAGAAACGCGTGGGTGTTCTCTACCCCGTCAAAGCCCAGCATCCCGAAGAAGCGCCCCTCCCACTGCATCGGGACCATGAGGATGGAGCGGATCTCCTGCGCCTCCAGAATGGCGCGTGTGGGCGAGTCCGGATCCAGCGCGGCGACATCGGGGACATGGAAGGTCTCGCCCGCGTTGAGCGTGCCGTAGATGGGCCCGTAAAGTTCCCATGGCAATTCCTGCAACTGGTCGATCGCGGGTTCGATGTCGTCGGCGCACCATTCATGCGTGTTGGACGTGCACCCCTCGCCATTGACGAAGACATAGGCCCGGTCGCGCAGGCAATAGGTGCCCAGCCGGGCGATGGCCCGGTTGATGGCCTGATCGGTTTCATCCGTGGTGGCGCGCAGCAGATCGCTGAGGATCTCGACCACAATCGCCTGGAGCCGCGTCAGGCGCGTCTCATTGGTGATCTGGTCCTCTTCCAGCCGCTGATCCACCGGATCGTCGGCCTGGCCGGAAATGCCCATCAGATGTCCCGTCAGCCTGTTACGTGGCGTTGCCTTGGCAGTGTCGCCGATAATTGACTAATAAGTTCTTAGCAACATGCGCCGCGATATGCGTTTTCGCAACCAAAGCTTGCAATCACAGGCTAAATTATCCGCGATCTGGGCGATCTGGGAAAGGGGCAGGGCATGGTTCGGTCATGCGATCCGGTTGATCTCGCAGCGCGATTGGTGCGCTGTGCCTCGGTCACGCCGGCAGACGAGGGTGCGCTGGGGCTGGTCTGCGATGCCCTTTCGGCGGCCGGGTTCGACTGCCAGCGCGCCGACCGTGGCGGGATCGGCAACCTGTTCGCCCGGCTGGGACCGAAGGATGCGGCGCGGGTCCTGGGGTTCAACGGACATACCGATGTGGTGCCGCCGGGCGATACGGCGGATTGGCGTTTTGACCCGTTCGGTGGTGTGCTGGCCGAGGGGCGGCTGTGGGGCAGGGGCGCCTGCGACATGAAGTCCGGTGTCGCGGCCTTTGTCGCTGCGGCCGTGGCCTTTGCGCCGGAATGCCCGCCCGACGGCGCCGTCATCGTGACCGTGACCGGCGATGAAGAGGGCGCGGGCGTGGATGGCACCGCGGCGATCCTGGACTGGATGGCGGCGCGGGGCGAACGGATGGATCATTGCCTGGTGGGCGAGCCGACCTGTCCACAAACAATGGGCGAGATGGTCAAGATCGGCCGGCGCGGGTCCTTGAATGCGCGGATCGTGGCGGAAGGCGTGCAGGGCCATGCGGCCTATCCGCACCGTGCCGTGAACCCCTTGCCGGCTATGGTGGTGCTGCTGGACCGGCTGGCGCGGCATGAGCTGGACAGCGGCACCGATCAGTTCGACCCCTCGAACCTGGCGCTCACTACCATCGACACGGGTAATGACGCTACGAATGTGATCCCGGCGCGGGCTGTGGCGGGGCTGAACATCCGGTTCAACGACCGCCATTCCGGCGCCTCGCTGACCCGCTGGCTGGAGGATGAGGCTGCGCGGGCCGAGGCTGAAAGCGGGGTGCGGTTTTCGGTTTCGGTGAAGGTTTCGGGCGAGGCTTTCGTGACCGAGCCGGGGTGGTTCACCGACCTGGTGGCGGGGGCGGTGGCGGCGGAATGCGGGGTGCGGCCGGTGCTGTCGACATCCGGCGGGACGTCGGATGCGCGGTTCATCCGGGCGCATTGTCCGGTGGTGGAGTTCGGGCTGGTAGGGCAGTCCATGCACCAGGTCGACGAGCATGCCGAGATCGCGCATATCCGGCAGCTGGCGGCAGTCTATCTGCGGATCATGCGGGACTACTTTGCCTGGGGCGGGGCGGGGGGGCGG
>SKHK01000040.1 GCA_007117005.1 Paracoccaceae bacterium | reverse complement strand
TGCGGCTGCGCGGCGGCGGCACGCGGCCGGTCGGCCGCCCGGTTACCGGGTCGGTGCTGGAGATCGGCGGGCTGGCCGGGATCGCCCTGTATGAGCCCGGCGCGCTGACCGTGGTGGCCGGGGCGGGCACGCCGCTGGCCGATCTGCAGGGGGTGCTTGCGGACGAGGGGCAGCGCCTGCCTTTCGAGCCGATGGACCATCGCGGATTGACGGGCGAGGGCGGCGCGCCGACGCTGGGCGGCATGGTCGCCGCCAATGCCAGCGGCCCGCGGCAGGTGGTGGCGGGCGGCTGCCGGGACAGTCTGATCGGGCTGCGCTTTGTCGACGGGCAGGGGCAGGTGGTGCGCAATGGCGGGCGGGTGATGAAGAATGTCACCGGCGATGATCTGGTAAAGCTGATGGCCGGGTCCTGGGGCACGTTGGGGGTGATCACCGAGGTGGCGCTGAAACTGCTGCCCGAGCCGGAGGCCGCGGCGACGCTGGTATACACCGGGCTGACGCCAGAGCGGGCGGTGGCGGCGATGGCCGCGGCGCTGAGCTCGCCCTATGAGGTGAATGGCGCCGCGCATCTGCCCGATGGGCGCACGGTCTTGCGGCTGGAGGGGTTCGCGGCCTCGGTCGCCTATCGTGCCGGGGAACTGGCGGGGGCGCTGGCGGCATATGGCACGCCGGGGCGGCTGGACGCGGAAGAGACCGCCGCGCTGTGGCGCGATGTGCGCGATGTGGTGGCGTTTCATGGGCGGGCGGGCGAGGTCTGGCGGGTCTCCTGCCGCCCGTCCGAGGCGCCGGACCTGGCCGCCCGGGCCGGGGGCTGCGCGTTGATGGACCGGGGCGGCGGCATCCTGTGGCTGCTGGTGCCCGAGGGCACCGATCTGCGCGCCCGGCTTGACCCCTTTGCCGGCCATGCCACCCTTATCCGCGCCCGCGAGGCCACGCGCCGCGCCCTGCCGCCCTTTCCGCCCGAAGCGGCGCCCGTGGCCGCGCTGGCCCGCGGGCTGCGCCAGCGGTTCGACCCGCGCGGCATCCTGAACCCCGGATTGATGGACTGACATGCAGACGCGTTTCACCCCAGAGCAGTTGCGCGATCCGGCGGTTGCCCGGTCCAACGAGATCTTGCGCGCCTGCGTGCATTGCGGTTTCTGCACTGCCACCTGCCCCACCTATGCCGTGCTGGGCGACGAACTGGACAGCCCGCGAGGACGCATCTACCTGATCAAGGACATGCTGGAATCCGGCCGGCCCGCGGATGAAAAGACGGTCAAGCATATCGACCGGTGCCTGTCCTGCCTGGCCTGCATGACCACCTGCCCATCCGGCGTGCATTACATGCATCTGGTCGATCACGCCCGCGCGCATATCGAGGCGACCTATCGCCGCCCGTTGATGGACCGGCTGTTGCGGCGGGTTCTGGCCTGGGTGATCCCGCATCCCACCCGCTTTCGGCTGGCGCTGTTGGGCGCGAAAATCGGCCGGCCCTTTGCCTTTCTGATGCCGGATGCCCGGCTGCGCGCGATGCTGGCCATGGCACCGAAGCGTATCCCGCCGGTCAGCCGCAATGACGATCCGCAGGTCTTTCCCGCGCAGGGCGCGCGGCGGATGCGGGTGGCGCTGATGACCGGCTGCGCGCAGCGGGCGCTGAATACCGATATCAACGACGCCACCATCCGCCTGCTGACCCGGTTGGGCTGCGAGGTGGTGGTGGCGCAGGGCGCCGGCTGCTGCGGGGCGCTGACCCATCACATGGGCCGCGCGGCCGAGAGCCACGCCAGCGCGGCGGCCAATATCCGCGCCTGGATGGCAGAGGCGCGCGGCGAGGGGCTGGATGCGGTGGTCATCAACACCTCTGGCTGCGGCACCACGGTCAAGGATTACGGGCATATGTTCCGCAACGACCCCCGGCTGGCCGAGGATGCCACACAGGTGGCGGGGCTTGCGCGCGATGTCAGCGAGGTGATCGAGACCCTGGCGCCCGAAGGGCGCGCGCCCGAACCCCTGCGCGTGGCCTATCACGCGGCCTGTTCGCTGCAGCATGGCCAGAAGATCAAGGCTGCGCCGAAGGATCTGCTGAAACGCGCCGGGTTTCAGGTGGTCGAACCCGCCGACGCGCATCTGTGCTGCGGCTCTGCCGGCACCTACAACCTGCTGCAACCCGAAATCTCGGCAGAGTTGAAGCGGCGCAAGGTGGCGACGCTGGAGGCGAAGGCGCCCGATCTGATTGCCGCGGGCAATATCGGCTGCATGATGCAGATCGGCGGCGGCACCGACCTGCCCGTGGTGCACACGGTGGAACTGCTGGACTGGGCCAATGGCGGGCCCCGGCCGCCGGCGCTGCGGGGCTGACCGCCTTTCGCCCTATTTCCGACGCAGTCTGCCGGCAGGATCGGGGCAATAGCCGATGCCGGAGGACTGGATACGTGCCCCTGAAAGCCTCTGCCGTTCTGACCCTGTTTCTGACCCTGTTTATGGGGCTGTTGACCCTGCCCTTTCCCGGCATGGCGCAGACGCCGGGCGACAGCCGACTGGAGGCGCTGGGCACGCTGGATTCCGGCCGCAACTGGCTGGCCGTGGGCCGGCTGAATACCGGCGGGGGCAGTTTCTGCACGGCCACGCTGATCGCCCCTGACCGGGTGCTGACGGCCGCGCATTGCCTGTATCAGCGCGACACGCACCGCCCGGTGGCGCTGGGCGATGTCGAATTCCTGGCCGGGTGGCGCAGCGGTCGGGCCGAGGCGATCCGCGGCGTGCGGCGTGCGGCCATCGAGCCATCCTTCACCATGGAAGGGGGGCGGTCGCTGGCGCGGGTGGCCAATGACCTGGCGGTGCTGGAACTGGACCGGCCGATCCGGCTGACCGGCCTGCAGCCGATACCCGTAGAGGGGCGGATGCCGGCGGCTGGCTCGGCGGTGGCGGTGGTATCCTATGCGCGCGAACGCGCCGAGGCGCCATCCCTGCAGGATCGCTGCACGGTGCTGGAACGGCGGCGCGACCGGGTCGTGGTGATGTCCTGCGAGATCGATTTCGGGTCATCCGGCGCGCCGGTCTTCACGCTGGATGGCGGGGTGCCGCGGATCGTTTCGGTGATCTCGGCTCTGGCGCGGACCGATCAGGGCGACAGGGCGCTGGGCATGCAGATCGGCGGGCGCATCGAGGCACTGATGGCCGAACTGGACAACCCGCCTGTTCAGCGGCCCGGCCTGGACGGGGGGCATGGCGGCGGCATGCAGGGCGGGGGCGCCCGGGACACGGCGCGTTTCGTGCGGCCCTGACCGTGGCCCTGACTGCGGAGCCAATCAGGGCCGCGCATGACCCTTGAAACCGGGTTTGTGCTTTCCCACATCTGCTGATGCCGGGCGCCATGACGGGTCCGGCACACCGACAGCCCCGGCCGGCAACCGGCGGGGCGTGACAGACCATCGCTCAATGGAGGATGAAAAATGCGCAATTTCGACCCCACCCCCCTGTTTCGTGCCTCGGTCGGTTTTGACCGCGTGGCCGACCTGATGGACCGGATGCTGGCCGCAGAGCCCGCACAGCCCGGCTATCCGCCCTACAATATCGAAAAGACCGACGAGAACGCCTATCGCATCTCTGTCGCCGTGGCCGGTTTCTCGGCCGAGGAGCTGACGGTCGAGGTGAAGGAGAACGCACTTCTGATCACCGCGCGCAAGACGGACGAGGACGAAGACCGCGTCTATCTGCATCGCGGTATCGCCACCCGCGCCTTCGAGCGGCGCTTTCACCTGGCCGATCATGTGCGCGTCAGCGGCGCGGCGCATGTCGACGGCATGCTGCATATCGACCTGGTGCGCGAAGTGCCCGAGGCGCTGAAGCCGCGCCAGATCGAGATCACGCGCGGTGCGCCGTCGCGGGACAAGCTGGTCGAGGCCAGCGCGGCCTGAGAAAGATCTTTGCTGAGCATGCAGGGGCGCGCCCGGGTGGCGCGCCCTTTTTGCTGCCGGCGCACCTTTTCTGCTGCCCCCGGTCCGCTGGCGCGGACTCCCCCCGGAGTATTTTCGGCAAGATGAGAAAAGGCGCGGGCACTGGTGCCGGGCGGGCGCGCGGCTTATATGCCGCGCATGACTGCGTCTGGCCCCGTTCCCGGCCTGCCCTTTGTGAAGATGCACGGGGCGGGCAATGATTTTGTCATCATCGATTCGCGCCAGGGGCCTGCCCGGATGCGGCCGGCGTTGGTGCGCGCCATCGGTGACCGGCATCGCGGGGTGGGTTTTGACCAATTGGCCGAGCTGCGCGCGGGTGAGGGCGGCGCCGATCTGTTGCTGGATTTCTGGAACAGCGACGGCAGCCGCGCAGGTGCCTGCGGCAATGCCACCCGCTGCGTGGCCGACCGGGTGATGCGCGAGCGGAGCGCGGATGCGCTGACGATCCGCACCGCGCGTGGGGTGTTGCGGGCCGAACGCCGGGGCGGGCAGGTCTGGGTGAATATGGGGCCGCCCTTGCTGAACTGGTCGGATGTGCCGCTGGCCGGGCCGGCAGACACGCTGTCGCTGCCGATCGCCGGCGCGCCGGCCGCGGTGGGAATGGGCAATCCGCATTGCGTCTTCTTCACCCCCGATGCCGAGGCCGTGGCCCTGACCGAGCGCGGCCCGAAGATCGAGCATCACCCGCTTTTTCCGCAGGCGACGAATGTGGAATTCGTCAGCCTGCTGGCGCCTGATCGCTTGCGCATGCGGGTCTGGGAGCGCGGCGCCGGGGTGACTTTGGCCTGCGGCTCCGGCGCCTGTGCCGTGGCGGTGGCTGCGGTGCGGCGGCTGATCACCGGGCGGCAGGTCGACATCGTTGCCGATGGTGGGCTGCTGCAGGTCGATTGGCGCGACGATGGCGTCTGGCTGACCGGGCCGGTGGCCACCGTATTCGAGGGCGTTCTGGGCGCCGATTTCCTGGACGGGGCGGCATGAGCGCGCCGGTCTTCGCCACGCTGGGTTGCCGGCTGAACGCCTATGAGACCGAGGCGATGAAGGCGCTGGCCGACCAGGCTGGCGTTGGCCCCATGGTGGTGGTCAATACCTGCGCCGTCACCGCCGAGGCCGTGCGCAAGGCTCGCCAGGAGATCCGTCGGTTGCACCGTGCCCACCCGGATGCGGCCATCGTGGTCACCGGCTGCGCCGCGCAGACCGAGCCCGAGACCTTTGCCGGCATGCCCGAGGTCACGCGCGTGATCGGCAATCATGCCAAGATGCAGCCCGAAACCTGGGCCGCCATGGCGCCCGATCTGATCGGCGAGACCGAGCGCGTGCAGGTCGATGACATCATGTCGGTGCAGGAAACCGCCGGCCATCTGATCGACGGTTTCGGGACCCGCGCGCGGGCCTATGTGCAGGTGCAGAACGGCTGCGACCATCGCTGCACCTTCTGCATCATCCCCTACGGGCGGGGCAATTCACGCTCGGTCCCTGCCGGGGTGGTGGTGGATCAGATCAGGCGGCTGGTGGATCGGGGCTATAACGAGGTCGTGCTGACCGGCGTCGATCTGACCAGCTGGGGCGCGGATCTGCCGGCGACGCCGCGGCTGGGCGATCTGGTGCGGCGCATCCTGCGGCTGGTGCCGGATCTGCCGCGGCTGCGGATCAGTTCGATCGATTCCATCGAGGCCGACCCCGCGCTGATGGAGGCCATCGCCACCGAGCCCCGCCTGATGCCGCATCTGCACCTTTCCCTGCAGGCGGGCGATGACCTGATCCTGAAACGGATGAAGCGCCGGCACCTGCGCGACGATGCGATCCGCTTTTGTGACGAGGCGCGGCGGCTGCGCCCGGACATGGTGTTCGGGGCCGATATCATCGCGGGCTTTCCGACAGAAAGCGAGGCGATGTTCGACAACTCGCTGGCGCTTGTCCGGGATTGCGGGCTGACCTGGCTGCATGTCTTTCCCTTCAGCCCGCGCGCCGGCACGCCGGCGGCGCGCATGCCGCAATTGCACGGCCCCGTGGTGCGCGACCGTGCGGCGC
>SKHK01000085.1 GCA_007117005.1 Paracoccaceae bacterium | reverse complement strand
TGGAAGGGCAGGAAATAGCCCATCACCGTGTAGGTCGCGGCCACGCGCAGCACGCCCTCGACGCTGCTGGGTCGCACATCCAGCCGCGTGGCCTCGTCTACCTTGGCCATGATTTCATAGGCATGGGCCAGAAAGACGCGGCCCGCCTCTGTCAGCACCATGCCGCGCGCGTTGCGGCTGAACAGCGTCACGCCCAGCGTGGCCTCCAGATCCTTCACCGCCGCGGTGATCGCCGATTGCGAGATCGACAGCTCCATCGCTGCCAGCGACACCTGGCCGAATTCGGCGGTGGCGATGAAATACCGGACCTGGCGCAGGGATAGGCTCATACGCGTCTGCATCCGCCGAATTTCCGATCACGTCAAGGCAAAGATCGGAAAAGGCGATATCGCAGGCCGCCGCATCGCGCCGCCGCCCGGTCGATGAGCAATCTGCATTTCCGATAGCACGCGACAAGAATTCCCATTTTACTATGCCAGATGGCTGGCCTAACGTGTCTGCAACGTGCGGCCATGAAAGCGAGGCACCATGCAATCCGTGGACATCAACTGCGACCTTGGGGAAGGCTTCGGCCGCTGGCGCATCGGCGAGGTGCCGGATGCCGATCTGATGCCGCTTATCACCTCGGCCAATATCGCCGCGGGCTTTCACGCCGGCGACCCCGCCATGATCAACGAAACGGTGGGCCACGCCGTCAGGCACGGCGTCGCCATCGGTGCGCATATGGGCTACAACGACCTTCAGGGTTTCGGCCGGCGCAGCATCAACGGCTCGATCGAGGAACTGATCCACGACATCACCTATCAGGTCGGCGCCGTGGCCGGTTTCGCCCGTCGTCACGGCGCGCGCATGGCGCATGTGAAACCCCATGGCGCGCTTTACATGGACATGGCCAAACGCGACGATTTCTCTGCCGCTTTCATCGATTACCTGCGCGCGGCCGAGCCTGAAACCTTCGTCTTCTGCCTGCCCGGCTTCGCCACCCACAAGGCCGCCGAAAAGGCGGGCCAACCGCTGATCCGCGAATTCTATGCCGACCGGGATTATGACGACACCGGCTCCATCGTCTTTGTGCGCGACGCCGACCGCTATGACCCGCAGACCATCGCCGACAAATGCCTGCGCGCCTGCGCCGAGGGCAAGGTGCGCACCGTCACCGGGCAGGATATCGACGTGGCTTTCGATTCGATCTGCTTTCACTCCGACACGCCCGGCGCCATCGCCATGGCAGAGGCGATGCACAAGACCCTGACCGATGCCGGCATCCGCATCCAGGCGCCCGGCTGACCCCCGTTCCCGCCTGCCCCCCGTTTGCAACACGAAGAAAGAGGCACCCATGGCCAAAGCTGAAATCCGCTCGCCCCTTCCCGGCACGTTCTACCGCCGCCCCGCCCCCGATCAGCCGGAATTCAAGGCCGATGGCGCCGATGTCGCCGAGGGCGACACCATCGGGCTGGTCGAGGTGATGAAATCCTTCCACGAGGTCCCGGCAGAGGTGTCGGGCAAGGCCATCACCTTTCTGGTCGAGGATGCAGAACCCGTCACCGCCGGCCAGGTGATCGCCGAGGTCGAGGCCTAGGGGAGGCGCAGGGCATGAAACGCCTTTTCATCGCCAATCGCGGCGAGATCGCGGTGCGCATTGTGCAGGCGGCAAAGGGGCTGGGCCTGACCACGATCCAGGCCCATTCACAGGCCGATGCCGACATGCTGGCCGTACGCCTGGCCGATGAGGCCGTCTGCATCGGCCCCCCCCCGGCGGCGAAATCCTATCTCGATATCGAGGCCGTGGTCGGTGCTGCGCGCGCGGCCAGCGCCGATGCGGTGCATCCGGGCTATGGGTTCCTGGCCGAAAACGGCGATTTCGCCGATGCGGTGACGGCTGCGGGCATGGCCTTTGTCGGCCCCTCGGGCGACACGATCCGCATGCTGGGCGACAAGGTCACCGCCCGGCGCACCGCCCAGGCCGCCGGCGTACCCACGGTGCCGGGCAGCGACGGGCGTCTGGCCGATATCGACGCCGCGCGCGCGGTGCTGGAAGAGACCGGCTTTCCGGTGATGATCAAGGCCTCGGCCGGGGGCGGCGGGCGCGGCATCCGCGTAGCCCGCGATCAGGCCGAATTCGAGCGCGTCTTTGCCCAGGCCGCGGCCGAGGCAAAGGCAGCTTTCGGCGATGGCGGGCTTTACGTCGAAAAGCTGGTCGAACGCGCGCGCCATGTCGAGGTGCAGATCCTGGGCGACGGCGAGAATTTCATCCACTGCTTCGAGCGCGAATGCTCCCTGCAGCGCCGCCGCCAGAAGGTCTGGGAGGAGGCCCCCGCGGCCGGCCTGCCCGCGGACCTGCGCCAGGCCCTGTGCGACAGCGCGGTGGCGCTGGCCCGGCAGGTCGGCTATCGCGGCGCCGGCACGGTGGAATACCTTTATGACGAATCCGCACAGGCGTTCTATTTCCTGGAGGTCAACACCCGCATCCAGGTCGAACACCCGGTGACGGAAATGATTACCGGCATCGATCTGGTGCAGGAGATGCTGCGCATCGCGGCGGGCGAAAGGCTGTCGATCCGGCAGGAAGACGTCACCGTCACCGGCCATGCCATCGAATGCCGCATCAATGCCGAGATGCCGGAAAAGAACTTCATGCCCTTTCCCGGCACGGTTTCGGCCCTGTCGGTCCCGCAGGGCGAGGGCGTGCGCTTCGACACCATGCTGTATCAGGGCTACACGGTGCCGCCCTACTACGACTCGCTACTGGGCAAGCTGATCGTGCACGGCCCGGACCGCGCCACGGCGCTGGAACGGCTGCGCGCCGCGCTCGATGCCCTGCAGATCGACGGCCAGCCCACCACCGTTGCCCTGCACGCCGCCCTTGCCCGGCAGGATGACGTGATCGCCAATCGCTTCGACACCGCCTTTCTGGAAAGCTGGCTGGCTTCAGACGAGGCAAAATCCGCACTGACGACGAAGGAGAAAGCCTGATGGGAGCCAGATACACCTTCGGAGGGGACGAACATCTGTTCGTCGAGGTTGACGAGGAAATGTCGCTGGGCGCGTTCTTCAAGTCCATGTCCATGACCAACGGGGTCAAGGAAGCCGGGCTGAAGGGCATCACCGAGATCTGCCCGGCGAACGCATCCTTCCAGATCAAGTTCGACCCAGACGTGATCCACCCCGAAAAGGTCAAGGCCGCGGTGCAGGAGATCGAACAGGCCGCCGGCAATGCCGAGCCGGTGCTGAACACGCGCCTGATCGAGGTGCCGGTCTTCTACAACGACCCCTGGACGCATGAGACGCTGATGCGCTTTCGTGAACGCCATCAGGACCCCAACGGCACCGACCTGGACTATGCCGCGCGCATCAACGGCTACGATTCGGCCGAGGCCTTCATCAAGGCCCATTCGGCGGCGCCCTGGTTCGTGTCGATGGTGGGTTTCGTGTCCGGGCTGCCCTTCATGTATCAGATGGTCGACCGCGCGCGTCAGATCCAGGTGCCCAAATACCTGCGCCCGCGCACCGATACACCGAAACAGACGGTGGGCTATGGCGGCTGCTTCTCCTGCATCTATTCGGTGCGCGGGGCGGGCGGCTATCAGATGTTCGGCATCACGCCGCTGACCATCTTCGACCCCACGCAGAAGACCCCGTATCTGAGCGATTTCATGGTGTTCTTCCGCCCCGGTGACATCGTCAGCTTCAAATCCATCGACCGCGCGGAATACGACGCCACGCTGGCCGATGTCGAGGCCGGACGCTACAGCCCGAAGATCCGCGATGTGCGCTTCGACCTGCGCGAATTCGAGCGTGATATCGACGGCTACAACGCCAAGCTGGAGGGCCTGCTCAATGACGCTTAAGGTTCACAACCCCGGTCTTGCCACCACCATCCAGGACATGGGCCGGCCCGGCTATTTCCATCTGGGCATCCCCATCGGCGGCGCCATGGACCGCCTGGCGCTGCGCAGCGCCAACCTGCTGGTCGGCAATGACGAAACCGCCGCCGGGCTGGAGGCCGTGTTCGTCGGCCCGACGCTGGAATTCACCACCGACAGCTGCGTGGCCGTCACCGGCGCCGACATGCCGGTCAAGCTGGATGGCGAAGAGGTCCCGGCCAATGCCGCGGTGCCGGTGCGCAAGGGGCAGGTGCTCAGCTTCGGCTATCTGAAGGCCGGCGCGCGCATCTACATCGCCGTGGCCGGCGGGATCGACGTGCCCGTGGCGCTGGGCAGCCGGTCCACCTATCCCATCGGCGCGCTGGGCGGCATCGACGGGCGCGCCATCGCCAAGGGGGATGAACTGCCGCTGGGCACCCCGCCGCGCGCCCCGGCCAGACAGCCCCTGCCCGACACGCTGCGCCGCATGCCGGGCAGCCCGGCGGCCTTGCGCGTGTTGCCGGGGCTGTACTGGCACCGCATCACCGAGGCCGCGGGCAAGAACTTCTTCGACGACGAATGGAAGGTCGCGCCAGAGGCCGACCGCATGGGCTACCGTTTCCGCGGCGGCCGGCCGGTGGAGTTCGTGGAGCGTGAACAGCCCTTCGGCGCCGGGTCGGACCCGTCGAACATCGTGGACAGCTGCTATCCCTATGGATCGATCCAGGTGCCCGGCGGCACCGAACCCATCGTGCTGCACCGCGATGCGGTCTCTGGCGGGGGGTATTTCATGGTCGGCACCGTGGTGTCGGCCGATATGGACCTGATCGGCCAGTTGCAGCCCCACATGCCCGCGCGTTTCGTCAAGGTGGATATGGAGGGCGCGCTGCAGGCCCGCGCCGACCGCCGCGCGCTGATGGACCGGATCCGCGCCCATCTGGCGTGATCCGTCACGCCGCCCCGGCAGGGGGGCCGCGCGCCGCTGCAACGGCGCGCGGCCGACTGATTGATCACGAAAGGAAAACGCCATGGCCAACCGCCGCCCCGCGATATCGGAAGAGCAGGTATCACAGCCCGGCCTGCGCGTGACGCTCTGGCGCTTTCCGCCAGGCACCGAGACCGGCTGGCACCGGCACGAGGCAGCCTATGTGGTGGTGCCGGTGCAGGGCGGCACGCTGACCGTGGAAAACCGCCGCGACGGCAGCGATTCCACGCCCTACCCCATCGAGACCGGGCGCAGCTATGCCCGCCCCGAAGGCATCGAGCACAATATCGCCAATGACAGCGACGCCGAGATCGCCTTTGTCGAGATCGAGATGCTGTAATCCCGGCCCGCTGCCGGCAGGAGGGAAACCGTTGCAGGACACCATCACAATCCGCCCCCTGCGGCCAGAGGATGAACCCGTCTGGCGCGACCTCTGGACCGGCTATCTGGACTATTACGAAACCAGCGTGCCAGAGGCGGTTTATGTGACCACCTTCGCCCGGCTGCTATCGGGCAAGGACGGCGAGTTCCGCGGCCTGGTCGCCTGCCGGGGCGACACGCCGGTGGGGCTGGTGCATTACCTTTTCCACCGCCATTGCTGGAAGATCGAGCCGGTCTGCTATCTGCAGGATCTTTACACCGACCCAGCACTGCGCGGCCGGGGCGTGGCGCGTCGGCTGATCGAGGCCGTCTATGCCGCCGCCGATGCCGAAGGCGCGCCGGCCGTCTACTGGCTGACGCAGGAATTCAACTATGCCGGGCGGATGCTTTACGACAAGGTGGGGGTAAAGACGCCCTTCATCCGGTATAACCGGGCTTGACCCGGGTCCGATTGCGCGCTGGTCCCGACAGGGCAGCGCGCAGGCCCGCGCCTTTTCGAACGAATTGGCGCTTGCCGGGTCCTTGGCGATCGCCATGTGAAATCAACGGGGTAGAACGCGCCGCGTGACCGCGACACGCTTTCACACCGGTGCGCCTCAGATCTCTCGCAGGCGTTGTTTCTTCTTTTCAATGGACGCCCTGATTTCATCATCATGACCTGCCCCCAAGAAACCGGGCCATTCAAAAGGAGAGTTTGTTCTTGTAACGTTCGTCAGAACAAGGAGAACAGACGATGCGCAAATCACGTTTCACCGAAGAACAGATCGTGGGGA
>SKHK01000299.1 GCA_007117005.1 Paracoccaceae bacterium | reverse complement strand
CTGTCGCCCGAAGCCCACGCCGCGCTTCAGGCCCGCGCTGCCGGCGACCCGGTCATGGCGGAAAGCTGGATGGTCGCCGCCGCGCATCCGCTGGCGGCAGAGGCCGGCGCCCGGGTACTGCGCGAAGGCGGCAGCGCGGCCGATGCGCTGGTCGCCGTTCAGGCGGTGCTGGGGCTGGTAGAGCCGCAATCCTCGGGCCTGGGCGGCGGGGGGTTCCTGCTGTGGCATGACGCAGAGACCGGCGAGATCACCACGCTGGACGCACGCGAAACCGCGCCCATGGCCGCCACGCCCCGGCATTTCCTGGATGATGACGGCGAGCCCCTGCCTTTTCGGGATGCCATGGTCAGCGGGCTGTCGGTGGGCACGCCCGGCACGCCTATGCTGCTGGAGGAAATCCACCGCCGCTGGGGCCGCCTGCCCTGGCCGGGGCTCTTTGCCGATGCCATCGCCCTGGCCGAAGAGGGCTTCATCGTCACCCCCCGCCTTGCCGGCGCCGTGGCACGCGAGGCCGAAAGCCTGGCCACCTTCCCCACCACGGCGGCTTACTTCCTGCCCGGCGGGGTGCCGCTGCAGGTGGGGGACAGGCGCACCAACCCCGATTATGCCGACACGCTGCGCGCCCTGGCGCAGGACGGTGCACGCGCCTTCTACACGGGCGAGATCGCCGCCGATATCACCGCCGCCACCCGCACCGAGGTCCGGCCGGGGCTGCTGAGCCTCGACGATCTGGCCCGCTACCGGGTGGTCGAGCGCCCGGCGGTCTGCGCGCCCTATCGCGGGCACGAGGTCTGCGGGATGGGCCCGCCCTCGTCCGGCGGGGTGGCGGTGGCGCAGATTCTGGGGCTGCTGGAAGGGTTCGATCTGGCCGGAATGGAACCGTTCGGCGCCCGGACCCGCCGCCTGATCGGCGATGCCACGCGGCTGGCCTTTGCCGACCGGGGCCGCTACCTGGCCGACAGCGATTTCGTGCCGGTGCCGGTGGCCGGCCTGCTGGACCCCGCCTATCTGCAGGGCCGCGCCCGGCTGCTGGACCGCGACGACGCCCTACCCCAGGTCAGCCCGGGCGAACCGCAATGGGACCACGCACAGCGGCAGGGTGACGACCACGGCCCGGGGCGGCCGGCCACAACGCATGTGGTCATCGTCGATGCGCGCGGCAATGTGGCCTCGATGACATCGACCATCGAAAGCGGGTTCGGGTCGCGCATCATGGCAAACGGGTTCCTGCTGAACAACGAACTGACCGATTTCTCCTTCCGCACGCATGCCGATGGCTGGCCCATCGCCAACCGGCTGGCGCCGGGCAAACGGCCCCGGTCATCCATGGCGCCGACGATCATGCTGCGCGATGGCACGCCGGTGCTGGCCATCGGCAGCCCCGGGGGCGCGACGATCATCCCTTACGTCGCGCAGGCGATCATCGCGCATCTGGACTGGGAAATGGATGTACAGGCAGCGGTGTCGATGCCGCATCTGGTCAATCTCTTCGGCACCTGGGCGCTGGAGGAAGGCACCGAGGCCGAAGAACTCGCCGAGGCACTGGCCGCGCAGGGCCGGGACGTGCGGGTGATGGGGCTGAACTCGGGCCTTCACGCTGTGGCGCTGGGCCCGGACGGGCTGCAAGGCGGGGCCGACCCGCGCCGGGAAGGGGTCGCGCTGGGCGAATGAGCGGGGTTGCGATTGGCGCCCCTTGCCCCTTCATCTTGTTGCCCCTTCATCTTGCCGAAAATACTCTCTGAAGGGGTCGGGTGAGGGTCCGAGGACCCTCACCAGCGCTCTCCTGCCGGCCCGACGGTCGCGTATCGGACCACCGCGCCCATCACCGGATCAGGCCGCCGCGCCCCGCGCCGATCTCCACCCCCGGAAACACCGTGCGCTCGATCACCGCGCGTTCCACACCGTAAAGCCCGTGCAGCACATGACCCGCCCAGGCGCGCAGGTCGCCCGTGGGCATAAGGTCGCGCCCGGCATAAAGCGCGCCCTCGCCCAGCCCCGGCCAGTCGCCCATCACCCGCCCGCCGCGCAGCGCGCCGCCGGCCGTGACCATGATCCCGCCGGTGCCGTGATCGGTCCCGGCAGAACCGTTCTCGCGCACCGTGCGGCCGAATTCGGTCATCGCCAGAAACGCCGTCTGCCCCCACAGCCCGCCCAGTTCGGACCGCAGGGCCAGGATCAGCCGCTCCAGCCGCGCCAGCGGGCGCAGGATGGTGCGCGCCTGGCTGGCATGGGTGTCCCAGCCATTGAGCGACAGCGCCGCTATGCGCGTCTCGGCCCGCAGGCGTTCGGCCGCGAAACGCGCAAAACGGTCGATCTGGTCCAGATGCCGCTGCCCGCCGCCCTCTGCGTCAGGTTCCAGCGTTTCCGACAGCGCCAGCGCCGCCGCCCCCGGCCCGGCAAAGCCCGGATCGGCGCCGTAAAGCGCGGCCAGCAGGCGCCGGCCCTGCGCGCCCACGCTCAGGTCGATATCGGGCGACCAGCTTGAGGCGGGCGCCGGCCCGGCGATCAGCGGCATCGCCTCGCGCCCGATGGCAAAGGCGGTCTGCGCGTGGCTGCCGGGCCAGCCCTGCAACAGCCGGTTCAGCCAGCCCTGCCGGCGCAGCGCGACGGGCGCATCCTCGGCGGTGCCGGCCTCCAGAAGGTCCTGCCCGTCGAAATGCGAACGCCGGTCACGGTAGGGCGTCGACACTGCCTGCACGAAGCCCAGATCGCCCGACTGCCACAGCGGCATCAGGCCGGAAAGACCCGGGTGCAGATGGTGGAAATTGTCCAGCGCCAGCCCGTCATCGCCCGCCAGCCCCGGCCGCAACCCGCGCCATTCACGCGCGCCGGCAGGGCGCAGCACATCCAGCCCGTCCATCGCACCGCGCAGGATGACCACGATCAGCCGCGCCTCGCCCGGGGCGGTGGCAAAACTGGCGTGGCTGATCAGCGGCAGGGCGGCCGCCGAACAGCCCAGGGCCAGCCCGCCCCGCAGGAATGCGCGTCTGTCCATCGCCTGCCCCCCTTATCGCCGGTTAAAGGCCGGGGCGGCCAGCACCAGCCCCACGCCTTCGGCCTGCAGTTCCGCCCCGGCCACCAGCCGGCGCAAATGGTCGTCACCCAGCGGCCCCAACGCATGATCGACAAAAGCACGCGCATCCGGCAGCACCGGGCGCAGGCGCGCGGGCGCGGTCATCGCCCAGTCGATCCGCGCGGCCAGCCCCTGCGGGGTGATCCAGGCGTCAAAACCTTCGGCCCAGCCATCGGGCCCGCGCGGCTCGGCCCAAGGCTGGCCCATGGCGATCAGCGGATGCACGACGACACGCCGCACCATGCCCTGCTGCCAGCCCATCACCTCGCGCCCCGTCACGCCCAGCGCGGCCATGGCGGCGATCAGGAAATCCAGCGGGCGGCGCGCCTTTGTCAGCGGGGCTGCCTGCGCGCGCGGATGATCCGCCAGCGCGGCCGAGACCGCGCGCAGATCACCGTCACTGGCCTGCCAGATCGAAACCAGATCGGCGACCAGATCGGCTGGCGGGTCATCGGCGACGAAATGCGCGGCAAGCTTCGTGCACAGATGCCGCGCGGTATCGGGATGCGCGGCCAGGTCATCCAGCGCCGCCTCGATATCGGCCAGGCGCGGCCGCCCGTCGCCGCCATAGTGCCGGCCCAGGATGGCGAACCGGCCCGGCTCTGCCCGGTTATGGGCGAAGGCGGTCTGCCCGTCCGCATCGACCACCAGCCCGGTCAGCAGCAGCGCCATGGCGCGCACATCGCCCTGGCCATAGCCGCCCTGCACGCCCAGCGTATGCAGTTCCAGCACCTCGCGCGCCAGATTCTCGTTCAGTCCGCGCCCGCGCCGCTGCCCGAAGGGCGAGCCCGGCCCGACCGATCGCGGCTGGTCCAGAAAACGCAGCATTGCCGGATGCAGGATCGCCGCGCGCAGCATCGGGGCAAAGCGGCCGGTGACATGCGGGCGGATCGCCTGATCGACATGGGCGCTGACCGTGGCACGCAGGATACGGGCGTTGGTGCGGGTGGTGAAGTGATTGGCCCAGAACTGCACCAGCCTTTCGCGAAAGGGCGCGGGGCTGGCCAGCGCCCGGGCGATGCCGCGCTGCACGGCGGCGGTGTCGGCCTCGATCAGGTTTCGGCGCAGGGTCTCGGTTTCCGGATGCTCCGGCCCGTGCGCGCGCCGACTTTGGCGAAAGGCCAGATGCCGGGTCAGCAGGTCGGCCACGCTGTCACCGGGATAGCGCGCAGCCATGGAATCGGGGCCGTCCAGCTGCGCGGCGGGTGCCGCCGGCGGCGGATGGCCCATGCGCAGGCCGAAGCCGAAGCGCTGGGCAAGGATGGCATCGCTCTGGTTCATGCGGTCTGGTTCATGCGGTCCCGGGTCAGGCAACGTCGCCCGCATCATAGCTGAAAAACGCAGCCGGATCAGCGGGAATACCGCGCGGATTTGCGCAATCTGTCGTGATGGGCAGCCCGGCGTCAGCCCCGGCCCGCCAGCAGGCTGTCCACCCATAACGGCACCGTCACGCTGGCCGGGCCGATGTGATGGGCGTCGAAATCACCCGAGATGTCAGAGCGCTCCATGTTCAGTTCCACACAGTCCGCCCCTGCCGCACGCGCCGTGGCCGCAAAGCCCGCCGCCGGCCAGACCTGGCCAGAGGTGCCGATGGCCGCAAAGACCTGCGCGCCCGCCAGCGCTGCGGCGATATCGTCCAGCGCGTGGGGGATCTCGCCGAACCAGACGACATCGGGCCGCGTCTCGGGCTGCCGGCATGCCGGGCAGGGGTCGTCTGGCGCCATGATCGGCGGGGCGGGCCAGACATGGCCGCAGGCCGCGCAGCATGCCCGCATCAGCGCACCATGCATCTGGATCACGTTGCGCGAACCCGCCCGCTGATGCAGGTCATCGACATTCTGCGTGACGATCAGCACCTCGCCCGGCAGCGCCGCCTCCAGCCGCGCCAGCGCCTCATGCGCGGCATTGGGCCGGGCCGCGGCGCAATTGGCCCGCCGGGCATTGTAGAACTCATGCACCAAGGCCCGGTTGCGGTAAAAGCCCTGCGGGGTGGCGACCTCTTCCAGATCGTATTGCGTCCACAACCCGTCCTTGTCGCGGAACGTGCCCAGCCCGCTTTCGGCCGATATCCCCGCCCCCGTCAGCACCACGATCCGCGCCATTACGCCCCCTTTTGCAGCTTCACCGGCTCTGTCCGTGCCAGACGCAGGAAATGCGCCATGAACGGCAGGCCCGCATCCTCGGCCCGTGTGGCGGCGTATAACCGTTTCGTCATCCCCCCCGGCCCCAGCGGGCGGGTGACGTAATCCGATGAGGTCCGCACCGCGCGCAACACCCAATCCGGCAGCACCGCCACACCACGGCCAGAGGCCACCAGCAGCAGGATAACCGCCGTCAGTTCCACCTGCCTTATCGAGCGCGGTTCCACCTTTGCCGGCGTCAGCAGTCCGGTGAACACGTCCAGCCGCGCGCGGTCGACCGGATAGGTGATCAGCACCTCGTCGCGGAAATCCTGCGCCGTGACATGGTCGTGCGCGGCCATTCTGTGGCCATGGGCGGCGACCAGCCGGGGCTCGTAATCGAAAAGCGGGGTGAAGAGGGTGTCCTGCATCTCCTCCGGGTCGGCGGAAATCACCAGATCCACCTCTTCCCGCCGCAGCGCCGGCAGGGCGTCAAAGGCCAGGCCGGGGCGGATATCGATATCCACATCCGGCCAGGCGTGGCGGAACCGTTCCAGCACCGGAAACAGCCATTCGAAACAGGCGTGACATTCGATGGCGATATGCAGCCGGCCGGATTTGCCCGCGCGCAGGGCGCGAAACTCCTCGTCCAGCGCTTCGATCCGGGGCAGCACCTCTTCGGCCAGGCGCAACAGCTTCATGCCCGCCGCCGACAGCTTCAAGGGCTTGGTGCGGCGCACGAAAAGCTCTACCCCCGCCTGATCCTCCAGCCCCTTCAACTGATGGCTCAGCGCCGATTGGGTGATGTTCAGCAGTTGCGCTGCCTTCCCCACACCACCGGCCTGATG
>SKHK01000229.1 GCA_007117005.1 Paracoccaceae bacterium | reverse complement strand
CGCGCAGATGGGCGCGGGTGACCTCGGCCGCGCCATCGAAGGCCGCGAGCGCGCGGGCGGCGCGCAGGAGCGTGAGTTCACCGCGCAAGCCATCGGCCCCGAGCGCGAGGCAGAGCGCCGCGCAGTCATGCAGCGCCACGTTGGAGGCGCGGACCTGCGGCAACGCGGCGCGGGCGGCGAGGATCTGCGCGCGCAGTTCCGCGTCGCGGGCCTGCCATTCCGCCATGAAGGCCGCGTGGTCGCGTTCCCAGGCGTCGCGGCGGCGGATGACCTCGATCCGGGTTTCGATGTCCCTGGGACTGGTGACCTCGACCGAGAGGCCGAAGCGGTCAAGCAACTGGGGGCGGAGTTCGCCTTCTTCCGGGTTGCCGGAACCGACAAGGACGAAGCGCGCGGGGTGGCGGATCGACAGCCCCTCGCGTTCGACCACGTTTTCGCCGGACTGGGCCACGTCCAGCAGCAGATCGACGATATGATCCTCCAGCAGGTTCACCTCGTCGATATAGAGGTAGCCGCGGTTGGCGCGGGCCAGCAGCCCCGGCTGAAAGGCCTTTTCGCCCCGGGTCAGCGCGCGTTCGATATCCAGCGCGCCGGTCACGCGGTCCTCTGTCGCGCCCAGCGGCAGGTCGACGACCGGGGTGGGGCGGGTGACGAGCGTTGTGTCGGTGACCTGCGCCCAGTCCGGGCAGTCCTCGACCCTTGCCGCGTTGATGGGGCAGCCCGCGACGGCCTCGATCGGTGGCAGCAGCGCCGCCAGCGCCCGCACGGCCGTCGATTTGCCCGTGCCGCGGTCGCCGAAGACCAGGACGCCCCCGATGCCGGGGTCGATGGCCGTGAGCACCATGGCCTGTTTCATCTCGTCCTGACAGACGATGGCGGAGAAGGGGAAAGGCGTCATGCAGCCTCCTTTTCAGTCGTGCAGGCCAGGGGCCGGGCCCCCTGCCATGTGCCCTCGGCGCCGAGAACGGCAAAGCGGGCGTAAAGTTCTTCGTCAAACCAGCCTTCGTTGCGCACGGCGCGGATGGCGTCGGCATGCGGGCCGGTCCGGGCGAAGGCCGCCATTGCCGCGGCATCGGGCCAGATGGAGAAAGTGACCTGATGCAGGAGCGGCACCTCGCCGATGCCGATCTTGAAGCGCACATTCGGATCGGCGCCGATGCGGGCCGAGATATCGGGCACCCGGCCCCAGAAGCGCAGCGCACGCCCGGGCCGCAAGGTGGCGCGAGTCAGCGCTGCGAGCGGTCGGCCGGGGGAGGCGACGGGCGTGGGCGGTTCGGCAAAGGGCTGGCTGCCGGCCCAGTGGCCGCGCACCGAAAGGGGCTGCAGGTGAAAGGTGGTCGATTCGGCGGCGTGCCCGCGCCAGCGGCGAAAGGGGCCCGGCCCGTCCAGCCCCGCGCGGGCCGCCTGCGCGTCGCGCCAGACGCCAAGGATGGCCCAGACCGCCCAGTTGGGGCGTGGCGTGAACCCCTCGCCCGTGCCGGAGCCGCAGAGCTTCCAGAAGTCCAGCCCCGGCATGCGTGCCAGACCGGGCCGCGCCAGCGCCATCTGGCCCAGCACCCAGGCGCGGTTGAGCCCGGCGAAACGGAAAAGGCTGAGCGTGACGATCTGCATCATCCCCTCGGAAAGTGTCAACCCAGGTTGTCACAATGAGGGGGCACTTGCAAGGTTTAAGTGCCAATTTGGCTTGACGTTCCGGGGGAATGTAAACCAGAATGGACAGCAGCGAAGGAGAGCATGATGGAAGCTGTCGAATTGCCGCCCGTGACGCCGTCAGGGCCGGGGGCGCAGGCCGTGGTGATCGGTGCCGGGATCGGCGGGCTGGCCGCGGCGATGCGGCTGGGCGCGCGGGGCTGGCGGGTCACGGTGATCGACCGGCTGGACCGGCCGGGCGGGCGCGGCTCGTCCATCACGCAGGGCGGGCACCGGTTCGATCTGGGGCCGACCATCGTGACCGTGCCACAGGGGTTGCGCGATCTCTGGGCCGCCTGCGGGCGCGATTTCGATGCCGATGTGACGCTGAAACCCATGGACCCGTTCTACCGCATCCTGTGGCAGGACGGCAGCCATTTCACCATGCGCCAGGACGAGGCCGCGATGCGGGCAGAGGTCGCGCGCCTGTCGCCCGGCGATGTGGCCGGGTTCAACCGCTTTCTGGCCGATGCCGAGCAGCGCTACTGGTTCGGCTATGAAGACCTGGGCCGCCGCCCCATGCACAAGCTGTGGGATCTGGTGAAGGTGCTGCCGAAATTCGCCTGGCTGCGCGCCGACCGCTCGGTCTATGCCCATGCCGCGCGGCGGGTGCGCGATGAGCGGCTGCGCTTTGCGCTGTCCTTTCATCCGCTGTTCATCGGCGGCGATCCGTTCCACGTCACCTCGATGTACGCGCTGGTCAGCCATCTGGAGAAGGCATTCGGCGTTCATTACGCCATGGGCGGTGTGCAGGCGATTGCCGATGCCATGGTCGGCGTGGTTCAGGATCAGGGCGGCCGGCTGGTGATGGGCGCCGAGGTGGATGAGATCATGGTCTCGGGTGGCCGCGCGGCGGGGGTGAAGCTGGCCGACGGGCGGGTGATCCCGGCGGGCGTGGTGATTTCCAACGCCGATGCCGGGCATACCTATGACCGGCTGTTGCGCAACCGGCCGCGAAAGCGCTGGACCACGGCGAAACTGAAGCGCGCGCGCTGGTCGATGGGCCTTTATGTCTGGTATTTCGGCACGAAGGGCACGGCGGGGAAATGGCGCGATGTGGGGCATCATTCCATCGTCGTCGGCCCGCGCTACCGCGAGCATGTGAAGGACATCTTCATTCGCGGCAAGCTGTCTCAGGACATGAGCCTTTATGTCCACCGCCCCTCGGTCACCGATCCGTCGGTGGCGCCAGAGGGCGATGACACATTCTATGTGCTCAGCCCGGTGCCGCATCTGGGCCATGACAATGGGGTGGACTGGGGGCAGGAGGCCGAACCGTACCGGCAACGCATGCTGAAGGTGCTGGAAGAGCGGTTGCTGCCGGGCCTGTCGGACCATGTCGGCGAAAGCCTGGTCTTCACGCCGGAAACCTTTCGCGATCGGTATCTGTCGCCCTTTGGCGCGGGGTTCTCGATCGAGCCGCGCATCCTGCAATCGGCCTGGTTCCGGCCGCATAACGTGTCAGAGGAACTGCCGGGTCTGTATCTGGCCGGTGCCGGCACGCATCCGGGGGCGGGGCTGCCCGGGGTGGTCGGCACGGCCGAGGTGCTGGACCGGTTGGTGCCGAACCCGCCGGGCGGGGCCATGGCGCCGATGCTGGCACCTGCGCGGATGGCGGTGGAATGACCCGGGGCAGGGGAGGAATCGCCGCCTCGGACCTGTCGCATTGCCGCGAGGCGATCCGCACCGGCTCGCTGTCCTTTCATGCGGCCTCTCGCCTGCTGCCGGGGCGGGTGCGCGACCCGGCGCTGGTGCTTTACGCCTTCTGCCGGCTGGCCGACGATGCGGTGGACGAGATTGCCGACACCGTGGGCGCGTCAAAGGCGCAGGCGGTGCTGCGGCTGGGCGAGCGGCTTGACCTGGCCTATGCGGGCCGGCCCTGCAACGCGCCGGCCGACCGCGCCTTTGCGGCGCTCATCGCCGAATACGACATGCCCCGCGCGCTGCCCGAGGCGCTACTGGAGGGGCTGGCCTGGGATGCCGAGGGGCGGCGCTATGACACGCTTTCGGGCGTGCTGGACTATTCGGCGCGGGTGGCGGCGGCGGTCGGCGCCATGATGTGCGTGCTGATGGGCGTGCGCGATGCCGACAGGCTGGCGCGGGCCTGCGATCTGGGCCTGGCGATGCAACTGACCAACATTGCCCGCGATGTGGGCGAGGATGCGCGCGCGGGGCGGCTCTATCTGCCGCACGAATGGCTGGAAGAGGCCGGGATCGACGCGCGCACCTTTCTTGCCGACCCCCGCCTGACGTCCGCCCTGGCCGGGCTGATCCGGCGGCTGCTGGATCAGGCGGACCGGCTGTATCTGCGTGCCGAACCCGGCATTGCCGCGCTGCCGCTGGCCTGCCGGCCGGGGATATTCGCCGCGCGCCACGTCTATGCCGGGATCGGCGGGATGGTTCGGCGCGCGGGTTATGATTCAGTCACCCGCCGGGCGCATACCACCAAGGGCCAGAAACTGGGCTGGCTGGCGCAGGCGGTGCTGCGCAGCGCCGCGGCGCAGGTGATGCCGCGCGCCGCCACGCTGCATGCAAGACCGATGCCGGAGGTCGATTTCCTGGTCCGCGCCGCGGCCCGTGATGCGGCGCCCGCCGGCCGGCCCGATGCCGTCCTTGCCGCATTGGAAGCATTGCGCCGGCGCGACCTGGCCGCACGCGGCGGGCCTGTGATGCTGCGACGCAGCGATGACGGATTGGAAGTCAGGCGCGCTTGATCTATGGTGCCGGCTTCGAACACATGCGGGGGCGCCGATGGACTGGCTGTTGTTTCTGACCTTTCTGGCCGCCTGCGCGGGGGCGGCCACCACTGGCGCCATGTTCGAGCCGGGCAAATGGTACGACGATCTGGACAAACCCTGGTGGACGCCTCCGGGTCTGGTCTTTCCCATCGTCTGGACACTGCTTTACCTTTCCATCGCCTATGCCGCGGCGCGCGTGGCCGTGCTGCCCGGCAGCGGGCAGGCGCTGGCCCTGTGGGCGGCACAGATCGCCTTCAACACGCTGTGGTCTCCAATCTTTTTCGGACTGAAACGGATGCGCGCAGCCATGGCCATTCTGTGCGTGCTCTGGCTGGCGGTGGCGCTGACCATGGTCAGCTTCTGGCTGCTGGACCCGCTGGCGGGGCTCTTGTTCCTGCCCTATCTGATATGGGTCACCATTGCCGGGGCCCTGAATTTCTCGGTCTGGCAACGCAACCCCCAATTCGCCTGAAAACGGCCACCCCCGCGCGGTATCGCCGGGGCTAAAGTTGTTGGTGTACAAACAAACAATCCTGCGCTAGACTGCGCATGTCGGAACGAAGCCACAGGATCACCACCATGTCCCATGCCCCCCCGTCACCCGTGACCGAGACCACCTTTCCCATCCCTGCCGGCGTCTTTGCCGAAACGGTGACCGAGGTTGTGCACTACACCGATCGCCTGTTCCGCTTCCGCATCACGCGGCCGGCCTCGTTCCGGTTCCGCTCGGGCGAATTTGTCATGATCGGCCTGCCAAATGCCGAACGGCCGGTCTTTCGGGCCTATTCCATCGCCTCACCGTCTTGGGACGAGACGATCGAATTCTACTCGATCAAGGTGCCCGATGGCCCGCTGACCGAACATCTGCAGCGCATCCAGCCCGGTGATACGGTGTTGATGCGCAAGAAGCCCACCGGCACGCTGGTGCTGGATGCGCTCTTGCCGGGAAAGCGGCTTTACATGCTGTCCACCGGCACGGGCATCGCCCCCTTCGCCAGCCTGGTGCGCGACCCCGAGACCTATGAGAAATTCGAGCAGGTCGTGCTGCTGCACGGCTGCCGCGAAAGCGCGGAACTGGCCTATGGCGAGGAACTGGTAGCGCAGACGCTGAACGACCCGCTGGTGGGCGAGATGGCGCAAGGGCGGCTGCTGCACTACACCTGCGTGACGCGCGAGGATCACCCGCGCCGCCTGCGCGTGACCGAGGCGATGACGGGCGGGCGGGTCTTTGCCGATCTGGGCCTGCCGCCGCTGGACCCGGCGCATGACCGGGTGATGATCTGCGGCTCCATGGCGATGCTGCATGACAGCAAGGCGCTATGCGAGGCCGCGGGCATGGAAGAAGGGTCGAACAGCGCGCCGGGCGCTTTCGTGGTCGAACGCGCCTTTGTGGATTGAGGGTTTCGCGCGGGCTGCACCCCGGTCGGTGTCGTGTTGCAGTCACGGGGGTTTTTCCCGCTTGACGCGTCATGGCCGCTGCCGTATCCCGCGCCTGCGTGGCGGAGTAGCTCAGTTGGTTAGAGCAGCGGAATCATAATCCGCGTGTCGGGGGTTCAAGTCCCTCCTCCGCTACCAAAAATCCCCTAAAAACAGTGACTTAACTTTCAGGTTGACGTG
>SKHK01000262.1 GCA_007117005.1 Paracoccaceae bacterium | reverse complement strand
CTCTGGGCCTGCGGCCCATTCACCCCCCGGGATATTTTTGGACAGACGATGAGAGCTGTCGTGAGCATGCCGGCCGGGTGAGGCAAGTTTGTGGCTGTTGCAGGCAGGCAGGCGGGGTGGGCGCGGTCAGATATTGTCAGGCTGCGGCATGCCCAGGACGTGATAGCCGGAATCGACCATGATGATATCGCCCGTGGTGCAGGCGCCGTGATCCGAACACAGGAACACGGCCGCGCCGCCGACCGCTTCGAGCGTGGCGTTGTGGCGCAGGGGCGCGTTGCCCTCGGTATGGCGGTAGGTCTTGCGCGCGCCGCCGATGGCAGCACCCGCCAGTGTCTTCATCGGCCCGGGCGAGATGGCGTTGACGCGGATGCCCTGCGGGCCGAGGTCGTTGGCAAGGTAGCGGACCGAGGCCTCCAGCGCAGCCTTGGCCACGCCCATCACGTTGTAGAAGGGTGTGACGCGGTTGGAGCCGCCATAGGTCAGCGTGATCAGCGACCCGCCACCCTGCATCAGTTCGGCCGCGCGGCGCGAAACGTCGATGAAGCTGTAGCAGGAAATATCAAGCGAATTCTTGAAGTTGGCGCGTGTGGTGTTGACGAAGCGCCCGGTCAGCTCGGCCTTGTCGGAATAGGCGATGGCGTGGATCAGGAAGTCCATCCGGCCCCAGCGACTGGCCAAATCGGCAAAGGCGGCATCGAGGCTGGCATCGTCGCTGACATCGACGTCGAGCAGGATATCGGAGTCAAGCGAAGCCGCGAGCGGTGCCACGCGCTTGCCGAACGCGTCGCCCTGATGGGTGAAGGCCAGTTCCGCGCCTTCGGCATGCAGGGCCTTGGCGATCCCCCAGGCGATGGAGCGCTCATTGGCCACGCCCATCACCAGCCCGCGCCGGCCTGTCATCAGATCGGCCATGGCCGGTTACTCCTGCATCGTGCTCATGACGAGCGTCGCATTGGTGCCGCCGAAGCCGAAGCTGTTGGAGAGCACGCTGTCAAAGCTCACGCCCTCGCGGCACTCGGTGACGATTTCCTGCGGCTTCAGGGCCGGGTCCAGGGTGGTCACGTTGATCGAGGGGGCGATGAAGCCGCCCTGCATCATCAGGAGCGAATAGATCGCCTCGTGCACGCCGGTGGCGCCCAGGCTGTGCCCGGTCAGCGATTTGGTCGAGGCCGTGGGCGGCACCGCCTCTTCGCCGAAGACGCGGCGCAGGGCCTCTACCTCGGTCACGTCGCCCGCGGGGGTGGAGGTGCCATGCGCGTTCACGTAGCTGATCTGGCGCCCCTGCGGCAGGGTGGCCAGCGCAAGTCGCATGGCCCGTTCGCCGCCCTCGCCAGAGGGGGCGACCATGTCATGCCCGTCAGAGGTGGCACCGTAGCCAGTGAGTTCGGCATAGATTTTCGCGCCGCGCGTGCGTGCGTGTTCCAGCTCCTCCATCACCAGCACACCCGCGCCACCGGCGACGACGAAGCCGTCACGGCTGGCGTCATAGGGCCGCGAGGCGGTTTCCGGCGCGTCATTGTATTTCGAGCTCATCGCCCCCATCGCGTCAAAGAGGCAGGACAGGGTCCAGTCGACCTCTTCCCCGCCGCCGGCAAAGACGATGTCCTGTTTGCCCATGGCGATCAGTTCCGCCGCGTTGCCGATGCAATGCGCCGAGGTCGCGCAGGCCGAGGTGATGGAATAGTTCACCCCCTTGATACGAAAGGGCGTGGCCAGGCAGGCCGAATTGGTCGATGACATGCAGCGCGTGACCATGAACGGACCCATCCGTTTGGGCGCGCCCTTTTCCTTGACGATCTGATGGGCCTGAAAGAAATTCGAGGTCGACGGCCCGCCGGAGCCCATGATCAGCCCGGAACGCGGGTTGGACACATCGCCCGGTTCGAGCCCGGCGTCGGCGATGGCCTGCTGCATGGCCAGAAAGTTATAGGCAGCCCCCGGCCCCATGAAGCGCAGGTCGCGCTTGTCCAGGTGGTCCTCCAGCGTGATCTGCGGCTTGCCATGGACCTGGCTGCGAAAGCCGTTCTCGGCATAGTCGGGTGCAAAGCTGATGCCGGATCGGCCGGCGCGCAGGCTGTCGGTAACCTCTGCCGCGGTATTCCCGATGGGCGAGATCACACCAAGCCCGGTGATGACGACGCGACGCATGCTGCCTCCGTGGTTTTCCCCGCGCCTGTCTAGGGCAGGGGCGGCGTGGGGGCAAGCGGGTAAGGTGGCGGCCCTCCGGGCCGGGGGGTGGTCATCGGCTTTCACGCGGCCCGCTCGGCCCCCTTGTGGCGCCATGTCGCCGGGCACATGGGTCCGCTGCAGGCTGAGACGCGCTAGCGCGGAGAGCCCGGCGGGGTGTCACTGGGTGGTGGGGCGTCATCACCCGGTGTTACGGCACGTCTGTGGCGCCCGCGCCAGACAAACAGCCCAAGCCCCATGCCCAGCAGATAGACCATAGTCAGGATTACCGCCGGCGCGACGACGAACAGCATCAGAACCCAGCCGCCGGTGGCCTGGCCATCGCTGACATCGCTGCGGGGCGGCAGGAACAGGGTCTCGGGTGAAAACAGCAGCAGAAAGCCCAGCAGCAGGCCGCCAGACAGCAGCAGGAACAGCACGGCCAGCGTGATGCCCAGCCAGCGAAAGCGCCCCCCCAGCAGGCCAAGGAGGAAAAAGCCGATCGCCACGGCGATGAGAAATTCCAGCATGATCTCTAAACCCCGGTCCAGGAGGGGTAGGGCGGGGCGACCCGCAGCCCGGGCCAGCGTTCGCGCCAGCGCTTCCGTTCCATCCGGCTGCGAAAGGCAGCCAGTTTCGCCGGGCTGGCCGAGGCCGGGCGCAGGATCAGGCCGAACAGGTCAGCGGTGCTGAAAGGGGCGATCAGCGTGCATTGCGCGGCGATGCTGTGTGCGCCGGTGCGGTGGGCGGCGATGGCGGTTGCGGTTTCCGGCCAGTGGCGCATCGCATCGGCGACCGAGCCATAGGGGCTGTCGCCGTTGCGTCTGTGCATCCGGGCCTGATTGCGGACCGACCAGCGAAACCCGGGCGCCTGTGCGGCCAGCGCTGCTTCCAGCCGGCGCTCGCGCTGCGGGTCGGGGCGGTCTGCATCGAAATACAGCACGTCGATATCGGCCGCGCGGCAATCGCTGTGGCGCCCGTGCAGATGGTCCCACACCATGTTGCGGATGAACCCCGCGCCGATGCAGCCTTGCGGCAGGTTCAGCGCGGCCACCAGGCCCATTACGTGCCACCGCACGGCGTCCGCCCGCAGCAACACCGCCAGCCGGCACGGGGCCGACCGGGGCGGCGCGCCGTTCACTGGCCCGGGCCGGGTGCGGGCACCAGACCGTCGGGCAGCGCATTGTCCCGGACGTGTTCCATATGCGGTTGCGGCAGGTCCATCTCGGCCAGATCAGGAAACACCGCCTGCAGCTGCATAAGGATCCTGACAGGCTGGTTGATCACGATCACCGCCCAGCGGTCGGCGTCCTGAACGGCGATCACCGGGGTCAGATGACGCGTCATGTTCAGCTCGTCCCAGCGCCAGTAATCTTCGACCATGGCCTGAACAAAGACCCGCCCGGTGGCGGTCTGGCGCAGCATGGCGGTGTCGGGCAGCAAGGCGGAATGCTTGATCGTGACCAGGTCCAGCGATCGGCGCACCCTCTCGGCATGGACGTCAAGAATGGCCTCTCGCGTCATGTCCGTGGTCTCGGCCATCCAGTGCAGATAAGCCTCTGGGCGCGCAGCCACGATAGCCGTCAGGTCGCCCGCATTGAAGGCGCTGATCATGGTCTCTATCGCGTCTATCGCCCCGTCGATCTGCGGCGCATCCGCCGCGGCCGGCCTGGCCAGCAGGAAAAGCGCAAGCAGGCATCCGCAGAAGGTCTTGCGCATGACTGTCATGGTCCCTCTGACGGCAGTGAAAACGACAATGTGCATCGCCAGGGCCTGTGCCGCCCTGGCGCGGCGGCGCCCGTTCAGCTTTCGCTCAGCGCCACCTTCATGCCTGTTACCTGATAGATCACCTCGCCATCGGCCTCTACCCGCCCGTCGGCCACGCCCATCGTCAGCCGGCGGGACTGCACGGCCTTGGTGAAATCGACGAAATAGCGCAGAAGCTTGCGGTCGGGCCGCACCATGCCGGTCAGCTTGACCTCGCCCACGCCCAGCGCATAGCCGCGCCCCTGCCAGCCGCGCCAGCCCAGGTTGAACCCGGTCAGCTGCCACAGCCCGTCCAGCCCCAGGCAGCCCGGCATGATGGGATTGCCGGGAAAATGGCACTCGAAGAACCACAGATCCGGCGTGATGTCGAATTCGGCCACCACGTGGCCCTTGCCATGCGCGCCACCATCGCCCGATATCTCTGTAATGCGGTCCATCATCAGCATCGGCGGTGCTGGCAGTTGGGCGTTCCCGGGGCCGAAAAGCTCGCCGCGCGCGCAGGCCAGCAGGGCTTCCTTGTCGAAGGTGTTGGGGTAGGGGGCCATTGGCGTTGCCATCCTTTTCCGCGGCTCGGCGCGGGACATGAGGTTGCAGTATTGTGCGGGATCGGATGTAGCATTCCCACCGAAAGCGTGACAAGCCGCCGTCTGATGGCCGCCTTCTGACGCCTGGCGTTCAGGGACCGCCGCTCCTGGGCTGCTTCTCTGGGCCGCTTCCCTGGGCCGGTTGCCGGCCGCGCGTCATGTGCCGGGGTTGAATCCGGTCGATATTGGGCTTAGAACCTGTGATATGGAAAGACTTTGCAGTGACGGCACGGCAGCGGCTTTGAACCACGCGTCAGAATGGCTTGCGCGCGGCGGGATGCGGCCGACCAGGCAGCGCCTGGCGCTGGCGGCGCTGCTGGTCGGTGACGGGGGCAACCGGCATGTGACGGCCGAGAGCCTTTATGCCGCAGCGGCCGCGGAGGGTGAGAAAGTGTCCCTCGCCACCGTCTACAACACGCTGCGGGCCTTCTGCGATGCGGGGCTGATGACGGAAATCACCGTCGATGCCGCGCGCAGCTATTTCGACACCCGCACCGACGACCACCCGCATTTCTTCTGGGAAGACAGCCAGACCTTGTGCGACGCGCCGGCGGAACAGCTGGATATCCGCAGCCTGCCAAAGGCACCAGACGGGGCAGAGGTCGCCCGCGTCGACGTCGTGATCCGGCTGCGTCGGCGTTCCTGACGGCACGGCAGGCCGACGAAAGGGCGCACCGGTGCTTTCCTATCAGCACGGTTATCACGCGGGCAATCTGGCCGATGTGCACAAGCACGCCATGCTTGCCTCGATATTGGCGCGGATGACCGCAAAGGCGAAACCGCTCAGCTATATCGAAACCCACGCCGGCCGCGGCCTCTATGACCTGACCGGCGCCATGGCGCTGAAGACCGGCGAGGCCGCGCAGGGGATCGGGCGTGTGGGCGGGTGGTTCGCACCGGACCACCCCTATGCAAGGGCCCTGGAGGCGACCCGCGCGCAGTACGGGGCGCAGACCTATCCCGGCTCGCCGCTCATCGCCGGCCACCTCACCCGCCCCGGCGACCGGCTGCACCTGGTCGAACGCCACCCGACAGAGCACGCGGCCCTGTGTCAGGCGGTGACCCCTTTCGGCGCGCAGGTGCACAAGGGCGATGGCCATGCGCTGGCCCTGTCGCTGACCCCACCCACGCCGCGGCGTGGCCTGATGCTGATCGATCCCAGCTATGAACTGGATACGGACTACAAAGGCCTGCCCCGCCTGATCAGCGCCATCGCGCGCAAGTGGAACGTGGGCGTCATCATGCTCTGGTATCCGCTGCTGACGCGCCCGCGCCATGCGGCGATGCTGGCATCGCTCTCGGCCACACAGCCCGAGGGCATGCGCCATGAAGTCACCTTCCCCCCGGCACGGCGCGGCCATGGCATGATCGGCTCCGGCCTGTTCATCCTGAACCCACCCTGGGGACTGTCAGAAGAAGCCGACCGCCTCTCCAAATGTTTCGCGGCGCTGACCAGCTGACCCGCCACCAGGACAAGGGCGCGCGCGGCCGGGGCATCGAACCCCGACCGCGCGCGTCGGGCAGCCACGT
>SKHK01000224.1 GCA_007117005.1 Paracoccaceae bacterium | reverse complement strand
CGAACCCGTCCTGCGAGACCGTGCCGTCATCATTGGTCTGGCTGCCCGTGACGGTGACCTGCGGGGCGGCCTCGCCCGGTTCGGGATCCGGCAGGATCAGCGTGTCGAAGCCCGCGCCGCCGCTGATCAGACCGTTGGTCGGTGCATCGACCGTAACGACATCGTCGCCCGAGCCGAGGAAGATATTCTCGACCTCGCTGAACTGGACTTCGGCCTCGTCGGCCGTGTCGCTGGCATCGCGCGCGATTGTGCCTTCGCCATCGCCAGCGAAGGTCACGTTCACGTCCTGTGACATCACCGAGGCGTTGATCAGGTCGCCGAAGCTCTGATCCTCGGTGCCGCCGATGATGACATGGTTGCCGAAGTCATCGTCGATGACGAAAGTGTCGTCGCCGGCCTCGCCCATCAGGGTGTCATTGCCGGTGCCGCCGACCAGCGTGTCGTCACCCGGCCCGCCCTTCAACAGGTTGTTGCCACCGCCGCCGTCAAGGACATCATCGCCCTCGCCGCCCATGATGGTGTCATCGCCGGCCCCGCCCTGCAACGTGTCGTTGTCCGGGGTGCCCGTGATCTGCTGGCCTTCGGCCGCGCTGCCTTCTTCCTCTTCCATCCTGCCAGTCCCTCATCAGAATGCCACTTGCCGGTAACATGGCTGCGCTATGCGGTCATGACGGGACCAAATCTGGGCAATTTCGGGGCTGATCCCGGAATCAGAGCAGGATTGTTCATAAACCGGAAACCAGAATTCGCGCCGTGATGCGCCGGGCAGCGCGCGCTGGCCTAAACGACCCTTAAACCTTGTCCCTTAGCTGTCTTCCGCATCGGCAGACGGTGACGCGTTCGGCGTCAGCTGCTGTCATCAGGCGCATTCGACAAGACAGGGGTCATCCATGAACAAGGCAGTCACCGAGGGTTTGATCCTCATGCCGCCGCCCTTTTCCGAGGGGCTGCAGAACTGGTCCAGCGGCAATGGTACCCCGGGATCGCCCAGCTATGACGGGGCCCCCAACGCGGCCTTCGTGCCCTCGGACCCCGACTTCGGTGGTTGTCTGGAACTGCTGAAGAACCAGGCCACGCAGCGGGTGCGCTGGTATGGGCAGACGCCGATCCTGCCGGGACTGTTCCTGCGCGTCACCGTGCGGCTGAAGGCGCTGAGCGGCGCGCTGCCGACGGTGCGGATTGCCGGTTTCGCAGCCAATACCGGCGGCAATGCCGTGGGTGGGGTCACCACCACCGGGCCAGACACGATGCTGGAAAGCTACGGCGATGTGGTCACGGTCAGCGCGATCATCGGCACCGGCCCGCGCGGCGGGGTGGACCTGAACTGGGCGGGCGCGGCCTATGGCCATCTGGGGCTGGACCTGACCGGGCCGAATGGCGGGCTGGTGCGCATCGACGATGTGCAGATCGAGGACGTGACCAGTTTCTGGCTGCGCGATCTGATGGACTGGGTCGATGTGAAAGACCATGGTGCGGTCGGCGACGGGGTGACGAATGATCGGCAGGCGCTGATCAGCGCGGCGCAGGAGGCGCTGGGCACAAGGCGGTCGCTGCTGGTGTCTGAGGGGACCTATTTCATCGGCGCCAACCTGACGATCCAGGTGCCGGTGCGGTTCCAGGGCACTCTGGTAATGGACATGGAGACCCGGCTGCAACTGTCCCATTCCTTTGACCTGCCGACATATGCCGCGGCCTTCGGCAGCGAGGACATGGGGTTGCGCAAGGGCATTCAAGCGCTCTTCTTCTTTACCAACCATGTCGATTTCGACCTCAAGGGCCGCCGGGTGCAGGTGGAGGCGCCGATCGATGTCGCTGCCCTGACGGGTCTGACCGCCTTTGCCCAGCGCCGGCGCATCGTCAACGGGCAGATCGATCTGGTCAGCGGTCCGGCCTGGGCCGAAACCGTCATCAACGCACAGGCGACCTACAGCACCGCCAACGCATTGCGGCTGGACAATGTGGCCAACATCGCCAACGTGCCGGTCGGCGCGCGGGTCGAGGGCACGGGCGTCGGGCGCGAGGTCTATGTGAAGTCGCGCGCCATCGGGGCGAACCGGGTCATCCTGAGCAAGCCGCTTTTCGGCGGGTCCGGCACACGCAGCTACACGTTCCGGAAGTTTCAGCATATCCTCGATTTCTCGGGCTTCGAGACGCTGGACCGTTTCGAGGTGGCGGATGTGGAATTCCTTTGCAAGGGCGAGGCCAGCGCCATCAGCCTGCCGACCGAGGGGGCGATCTTTCAGGCGAAGGGCTGCACCTTCAACCGGCCGTTTCCGAAGGGCATCACCTCCACCGGGGATGGCTGCCAGGGGATGCTGGTAGACAACTGCCAGTTCCTGTCGAACGAGATGGCGCTGCCCGCGCAGAACCGCGAGTCGATCGCGCTGAACAGCAATGCCAATGACATCAAGCTGCGCAACAACCGCGTGGTGCGCTTTGCCCATTTCGCGGTCATCGGCGGCACCGGCAACATCATCACCGGGAACCATTTCTTTCAGGGTGACACGCAGCAGAACGCCGCGCGGACGGCCGGTATCGTGATGACGCGCGTCAACCTGCTGACCACGCTGAGCGCCAACTACATCGACAACTGCTATATCGAGCTGACCAACGAACACAGCGCGAACCCGGAATGGGCCAACCAGTTCTCGTTCGGCGGGCTGACGATGACGGGCAATTTCTTTCTTTGCTCGAACGTCACGCCGAATTTCCGCTTTTTCCGGATCAAGCCCTACGGCGAGGGGCATTTCGTGCAGGGGATGCAGGTCAGCGGCAATGTCTTTCGCACCATCAACGGCTCCATCGACCGGGTGGAAGAGGTGGACACCAGCAGGGCCAGCCTGCGCCTTGACCGGTTCCGCAACGTGATCTGGGAAAACAACGCCTATAACGGCATTAACACCCCCGCCGAAAGCCCGCTGGTGCTGCGTCATGACCAGAACAGCGCCAATTCGACCTGGACCATCAATACCGGGCAGAAGCTGCCCTTCGCCGGCTGGGCGCGCACCGTGCCGTCCTTCGTCATGGAGGGCGCGCCGCGCGGGCCGGGCAACGAGGTGCGCACGGGCATGCCCTATGTGCTGGTCCAGGACGGGCCGAACAATGACCGCGTGCGCATGATCTGGCCCAACGCCACGCGGGGGCGCGCCGTGGTGACCGTGCGTGTGGATGCGCCGCTCTGAGCGGCACGGGCGCGAGAGGCCGCAAGCCAGGGCTACAGCGGGGTCGGCAATGCCGGCCCCGTTTCTTATGGTGCCGCGCTTGCCGGCGGTCACGAAATTGCCGAAATCGTGGCGCGCGAAGGTGATTCGTTTCATCCCGGCCCGGCCCGGCATTCGGCAGGAATGCCGCGCGTGCGAAAAGCCCTTGGCGATGCAAACCCCCGTCTCCCGCCCGACAGACAGGCGACGCAGCGTAAGAGCAAGGAAGATCACCTGCCGCGTCACCCATATGAAAACTACGTGAAATTTTTGGCGTGGTGAAATAATTTACCGATAGAGCGCCAATTCAGTAAATTTATTTTCCAAAAAATCGTTTTGTTGATTTGGGTTAGCATTATTTTGACAAATCCGTTACAGTCCCCCTGCCTTGGAGGAGGAGGTTGCGGAACGCTCGGCACCAGATCGCCGCGCCGCCCCGTGACCGGTCAATGGAGGGGACAGAATGGCAGATCAGCCGCAATCGCAGACCTATGCCGCCAGCGAGGAATTCGCGGCGCGCGCCCATATCGACGCCGCGGGCTATGAGGCGATGTATGCTGCCTCGGTCGCCGATCCGGGCGCATTCTGGGCCGAGCATGGCAAGCGGATCGACTGGATCAGGCCCTATACCCGCGTCAAGAACACCAGTTTCGATTTCGGCAAGGTCGATATCCGCTGGTTCGAGGATGGCACGCTGAATGTCAGCGCCAATTGCATCGACCGCCACGTGGTTACGCGCGGCGACCAGACCGCTATCATCTGGGAACCCGATGACCCGCAGACGCCTGCGCTGCACATCACCTATCGCGAGCTTCTGGAACAGACCAGCCGCATGGCCAATGTGCTGAAGGCCCAGGGCATCGGCAAGGGCGACCGGGTGGTGCTGTATCTGCCGATGATCCCGGAAGCGGCCTATGCGATGCTGGCCTGCGCGCGGATCGGGGCCATTCATTCGGTGGTCTTTGCCGGCTTCTCGCCCGATGCGCTGGCCAACCGGATCAACGACAGCGCCGCCAAGGCCGTCATCACCGCCGATTTCGCCCCGCGCGGCGGGCGCAAGACGCCGCTGAAATCGAATACCGACAAGGCGCTGCTGGACTGTTCGGACAAGGTGAAATGCCTGGTCGTCAAGCACACGGGCGAGCAGACCACTTGGGTGCAGGGACGCGACATCGACCTGAAGGCGGAAATGGCCGCCGCCAACCCCTATTGCGCCTATACGGAAGTCGGCGCCGAGGACCCGCTGTTCATCCTCTATACCTCTGGCTCGACCGGCAAGCCGAAGGGGGTGGTGCATACCTCTGGCGGGTATCTGGTCTATGCCGCGATCACCCATCAATACACCTTTGACTATCACGAGGGCGATATCTTCTGGTGCACGGCCGATGTGGGCTGGGTCACCGGCCACAGCTATATCGTCTATGGCCCGCTGGCCAATGGCGCCACCACCGTGATGTTCGAAGGCGTGCCGACCTGGCCCGATGCCGGCCGCTTCTGGGAAGTCTGCGCCAAGCACAAGGTCAACCAGTTCTACACCGCCCCCACCGCCATTCGCGCGCTGATGGCCCACGGGCCGGAACCGGTGGCAAAGCATGACCTCTCCAGCCTGCGCCTGCTGGGTTCGGTAGGCGAGCCGATCAACCCCGAGGCCTGGAACTGGTACAATGACCATGTAGGCAAGGGCCGCTGCCCCATCGTCGATACCTGGTGGCAGACGGAAACCGGCGGTCATCTGATCACGCCGCTGCCGGGTGCCATTCCCGCCAAGCCGGGTAGCGCCACCAAGCCCTTCTTCGGGGTCAAGCCCGTGGTACTGGAACCCGAAAGCGGCAAGGAAGTCACCACGACCGAGGCCGAGGGCGTGCTGTGCATCGCTGACAGCTGGCCGGGGCAGATGCGCACCGTCTGGGGCGATCATGAGCGTTTCGAGGCCACCTATTTCCAGCAATACAAGGGTTACTATTTCTCTGGCGACGGCTGCCGGCGGGATGCGGACGGGTACTACTGGATCACCGGCCGGGTGGATGACGTGATCAACGTCTCCGGCCACCGCATGGGCACGGCCGAGGTGGAATCGGCGCTGGTCGCCCATGAGCAGGTCGCCGAGGCCGCGGTGGTGGGCTATCCGCATGCCGTGAAGGGCCAGGGCATCTATGCCTATGTCACGCTGATGAACGGGGTCGAGCCCACGGACGAGTTGCGCAAGGAGCTGGTGAAATGGGTCCGGCAAGAGATCGGGCCGATTGCCAGCCCCGACCTGATCCAGTGGGCGCCGGGCCTGCCGAAGACGCGCTCGGGCAAGATCATGCGTCGCATCCTGCGCAAGATCGCCGAAAATGATTATGGCGCGCTGGGCGACACCTCGACGCTGGCGGAACCGGCGGTAGTCGATGACCTGATCGACAACCGCATGAACCGGGGCTGAGGCGATGGGCGAGAGCGACACGCAAACCCGCCCTGCCGTCCTGATCCTGCTGGGCCCGCCGGGCGCGGGCAAGGGCACCCAGGCGCGGATGCTGCAGGAACGCTTCGGCCTGATCCAGCTTTCCACCGGCGACCTGTTGCGCGCGGCGGTGGCCGAAGGCACCGGGGCGGGCCAGAAGGCCAAGGCGGTGATGGCGGCCGGCGGGCTGGTCAGCGACGAGATCGTGCTGGCCATCCTGCGCGACCGCATGGCCCGGCCGGATACCGCCAAGGGTGTGATCCTGGACGGCTTTCCGCGCACCACAGGCCAGGCCGAGGCGCTGGACGCGTTATTGGCCGAACAGGGGCTGGCGATTTCGGCCGCCGTGTCGATGGCCGTGGATGACGAGGCGATGGTGCGCCGCGTGGCCGGGCGCTACACCTGCGCAGCCTGCGGCGAGGGCTATCATGACGATTTCAAGCAGCCGGCCGTGGCCGGGGT
>SKHK01000042.1 GCA_007117005.1 Paracoccaceae bacterium | reverse complement strand
GGGGGATCAGCGAGGGGGATCAATCGCGCCGGATTCGGCTGGTTGACACCGCTTAGCACCCCACTACGGTCTTGCAAAGCCGACAAGACCGAAAGGGTGCCCCGAATGGCCGTCATCGACTATTACCTCACCCCGGTCTCGCCCTGGGTGCATCTGGCCGGGCGCCGCCCTGCCGATCTGGCCGCGCGGCACGGCCTGACGTTGCGTTACCTGCCGGTCGATGCGGCAGCGCTTTTCGCGCAGACCGGTGGGGTGACGCTGAACGAACGCCATGAAAGCCGGCAGGCATACCGGCTGCAGGAATTGCGGAGACAGTCGGCGGCGCTGGGCGTGCCGCTGGTGCTGAAGCCGCGCCACTTTCCCACCAATCCGGCACCGGCTGCCTATGCCATCATCGCCGCGCAGGAAAGCGGCGCCCCGGGTGGTGACATTCACGCGCTGGTCACCGGGCTGAGCCGCGCCTGCTGGGAAGAAGAGCGCGACATCGCCCAGGACGACGTGATCCGTGATTGCCTGACGGCGGCGGGTTTTGATCCGGGGCTGGCCTTTTCCGGCATGCTGCAGGGTGCCGAGATCTACCCGCGCCACCTCACCCGCGCGGTCGAGGCCGGGGTCTTCGGCGTGCCGTTCTTTGTTGTCGGCGAGGAAAAGTTCTGGGGCCAGGACCGTATCGACGCCCTGGCCCACCATTTGCAGGCCATGGCGTGAGCGCGCCCTATACGGTGCGGCTGGGCCGGCTCGGCGGGCTGCCCACGCTGATGGCGCATTGCTTTCTGGGCCATTCCGGCGGCTGGGAGGGGCTGGTGGCGGCGCTGGACCCGGCGCCGGACGCGCTGGCTTTCGACATGCCGGGCCATGGCCGCTCGCCCGCCTGGGACGACCCGCAGGGCCATGGCGACTATCAGGCCGATGTCACCGCGCAACTGGCCGGGCTGATCGACCGCCCGGCGCTGCTGATCGGCCATTCCTTTGGCGCGACGGCGGCGCTGCGCCACGCGCTCTACAACCCGCAGGACGTGCTGGGTCTGGTGCTGTTCGAGCCCGTTTTCTTTGCCGCCGCGGCGGGTGAGCCAGAATATGACGCCCACCTGCGCGACGAGCACGGCTTTGCCGCCGCCCTGCGTGCCGGCGCGCTGCAGGACGCGGCCCGCGCCTTCATGCAGATCAATGGTGACGCCCCTCCGTGGGACAGCCTGCCGGAAAAGACCCGCCAGCGTTTCATGGCGCAGATGCCGCTGATCGCCGCCAGCCGCCCGGGCGTATTCGACGATAGCGGCGCCATGCTGACCCCGGGGCTGATGGCGGGGTTCGACCGGCCGGTGCTGCTGGTTACGGGGGCCCGGTCGCCGGGGATATTTCAGGCGGTGGTCCGCGCGCTGGCGCCGCGCCTGCCCCGGGCCGAGGTCGCAACAGTCGACGGGGCCGGCCATATGGTGCCGATCAGTCAACCGGCCGAAAGCGCGGCTCTGATCGGCGACTGGCTGCGGCGCAACGGCCTGATACCGGGCGGCGCGGCCCGTCAGCAGGAATAACGAACACCCCGAGACAGGCGGAAACCCCGAGAAAGGGAAAACCCCGCGGCCCTTCGGCTGCGGGGTTTCCATCTGACTGGCCGGTCTGGCGCGCCGCCTCAGGCGGCAACCGCCTCGGCGGCGGCGGCAGCCGCGTGCCGGCGCTCGCTCTCCTCGCGCGACAGCGCGACCGAGGTGCGCACCCCGGCGGCCACGAATTCCATCAAGCCCTTCACCACCCGCTCGTTGGGGTCGATCCCGGCGCAGCTCAGCACCTCGCGCCCATCGCGCGAGCGCGCCCAGCGCGCGATCTGCTCCGGTCCGTTGCCATATTTCTTGTCATCGGCGATGGCATCGTCCAGCGCCGCCAGAACCACAGCCGCGAACAGCTTGCGTGCCCGCTGACCCTGCTCGTGGTTCTGCGCCGTGCCATCCACGAAATCAAACATTCTGACCGTCCTTGTTCTTGCTCTTGCATTTTCTGGCAAGCGCCTTCGTATACAAACGTGGCGGCGATTCGCTACCAATTAAATGCATGCCTGCCATGCGCTTGGTGCATGGGTTGCGGGCGGCAGGCGCTGTATCTCGTAAGCTTGCCAGGGTTCTGCCCGCAAGATATAGACAGCCAGGCCGATATCGCAACCTTTTCTAAAGAGTTCACCATGCCAAAGATCAACGGAAACGAAATCAAGCCCGGCAATGTGCTGGAACATGACGGCGGTCTTTGGGGCGTGGTCAAGGTGGGCCATGTGAAGCCTGGCAAGGGCGGTGCCTTCGCCCAGGTCGAAATGAAGAACCTGCGCGACGGGCGCAAGCTGAATGAGCGTTTCCGCAGCGAGGACAAGGTCGAGCGCGTGCGGCTGGAGCAGAAGGACCAGCAATTTCTCTATGAAAACGACGGCATGCTGGTGGTCATGGATATGGAAAGCTTCGAGCAGATCGAGCTGCCCGCCGACCTGTTGGGCGACCGCCGACCGTTCCTGCAGGACGGCATGACCGTGACCATCGAATACTACGGCGAGGAGGCGCTGAACATGGCGCTGCCGCAAAAGGTTACCTGCCGAATTGTCGAGACCGAACCCGTGGTCAAGGGCCAGACCGCGGCCAACAGCTACAAACCGGCGATCCTTGACAATGGCGTGAGGGTGATGGTGCCCCCCTTCGTCGGGCAAGACGAAGCGATTATCGTGAATACCGAGACGTTCGAATACGCCGAGCGCGCCTGACCTGCGCCTCTCATCTGCTTCGGCGCTGCCCGTTGGCGGTGACGCAATGCGTGGGTTGCGATGACAGGTCCCCTCGGTGCTGCGCATCAAGGACTGTGGAGGGTGGAGGCATGAAGCGGATAACGGCACTGCTGGCAGGTGGGTTTCTGGTCTTGGCCGCGCCGATGGCGGGTGGCTTGCCCGGCGGGCTGCTCCCGGGCGGGGCAGCGGCGGAAACGGCGAGCGACGACGGTGGGGACGGGCGCATGGTCGATCTGGCGGCACGGCTTGACGGCAGCGACTGGCGGGCCGTTCTGGCCGGGGATATGGCGCTGGAGGCCGAAGACGGCGTAACCCTGTCCTTCGCAGGCGAGCGCATCGCCGGCCGCTCCGGCTGCAACCGCTTCATGGGCAATGCCGAGGCCGGCGCGTTGACACAATCCGCCGCCGCCGCGCCGCTGACCATCGGGCCGGTCGCGGGCACCCGCATGGCCTGCCCGGGCCGCGCCGACGAGGTGGAAACGCGGTTTCTGGCAGCACTGGAACAGGTCGACGGTTTCCTGATCGACGCCGCGGACCGGCTGCTGCTGCTGGCCGGGCGCAGCGTTGTCATCGTGGCGGTGCCGGTCTCCGAAGACTGATTGCCGACGACTGGTTGCCGGCATCGGCACCCCATTTCCGTAACAGGGCGGCGCGATGTTCGACCACAAGCTGCGCCGCCTGATCGACCCGCCGCTGAACCGCATGGGGCAGGGGCTGGCAAGGGCAGGGGTGCGGGCCGATCACGTGACCCTGCTGGGGCTTGTCTTCGCCCTCGGGGCGGCGCTGGCCATCGCGCAGGGCGCGTTCCTGCCGGGGCTCGCGCTGATCCTGGTCTCGCGCCTGGCCGACGGGCTGGACGGCGCCGTGGCCCGCGCCACACGGCCCAGTGATTTCGGCGGCTATCTGGATATCCTGTCGGATTTCGTGCTCTACGCCGCCGTCCCTCTGGCCTTTGTCTGGCATGACCCGGGCGCCAACGGTCTGGCCGGTGCGTTCCTTCTGGCCAGCTACTATGTCAATGCCGCCAGCTTTCTGGGCTTTGCCGCCCTGGCCGAAAAGCGCCGCCTTCAGACCCGCGCGCAGGGCGAGAAGTCGCTCTATTTTTCTGCCGGTCTGCTGGAAGGGGGCGAGACCATCGCCTTCATGGTGGCGCTCTGCCTCTTTCCCGGGGCGTTCGCGCCGCTGGCCTGGGGTTTCGGCATCCTGTGTCTGCTCACCGCCGCCCTGCGCCTGGCCGAGGCCCGCCGCCGCTTCGACTGAACCGCGCGCAGGGCATCCCTGCACAGCGCCCGCGCATTCCTGCGCAGTTCCACCATGCGCCGCGACGCCTATATCAAAGGAACGCAGGAAAGGAGCACCCGATGCCCGATCATGACACCGACACGCTGGCCGTCGCCGGATTGCACCATGTCACCGCCACCGCAGGCGATCCGCAGCGCAACCTAGACTTCTATGCCCGGCTGCTGGGCCTGCATCTGGTCAAGCAGACGGTCAATTTCGACGACACCGGCGTTTATCACCTCTATCTCGGCGATGCTGCCGGCAGCCCGGGGACGATCTATACCAGCTTTCCCTTCCCCGATGCCCGGCGCGGTCAGGTGGGGCCGGGGCAGGCGTCGACCCTGCATTTCGGCCTGCCCGACATCGCCGCACGCGTGCAGGCGCTCAGGGATCAGGGCTGCACGCTGCACCCGGTCACGCGTTTCGGCCGGCAGGCCTGGGCGCTGGAAGACCCCGACGGCCAGCCGCTGGAACTGACCGAGGGGCCGGGCGGGCTGGCGGGCGCGACGCTCTGGCTTGATGACCCCACGCCGACAGCGGCGCTGTTGACCGAGGTCTTCGGCTATGTCGAAATCGGCCGCGAAGCCGATGGCAAGGGCGAACGCCGCCGCCTGACGCGCCCCGGCACCGGGCCAGGCCGGGAAATCGACCTCTACCATCAGCCTGACAGCCCGCGCGCGCGTTCCGGCGCCGGCACCGTGCATCACATCGCCTTTCGCGCGCGCGACCGCGCCCATCAGGACGCATTGGCCGGGGCGATGCGCGCCCGTGGCCTGCAGCCCAGCGAGCGAAAGGACCGCAGCTATTTCGAGTCGATCTACACCCGCGAACCGGGCGGTGTGCTGTTCGAAATCGCCACCGACGCACCGGGCTTCGCCACCGACGAGCCGCCCGAGGCGCTGGGCCGGCAGCTGCAACTGCCCCCGCAGCACGCGCCGCGCCGGGCCGAGATCGCGGCGAAGCTGCCACCGCTCGACCTGCCGCGCCCGGCCTGACCTCCGCGCCCCTTCATTTTGCCGGAAAATACTCTGGGGGGAGGCCGCACAGCGGCCGGGGGGCAAAGCCCCCTCACCCAGACCCTCTGTCACAGGCGGGCAACGCTCCCCACCCCGGTCACACCGCGCGCGCCGCCCGCAGGTTCTGCGCCAGCAGGTCCATAGCGGCCATGCGCACGGCCACACCCATCTCCACCTGCTCCTGGATGACCGAGCGGTTGATGTCGTCGGCGATCAGCCCGTCGATCTCGACCCCGCGATTCATCGGGCCGGGATGCATGACGATGGCATCTGGTTTGGCGCAGGCCAGCTTCTCGGCATCCAGCCCGTAGCGGTGAAAGAACTCGCGCTCGGACGGGATGAAAGCACCGTCCATCCGTTCCTTCTGCAGGCGCAGCATCATCACCACATCCGCGCCCTCCAGCCCCGCGCGCATGTCGTCATGCACCTCGCAGCCGAAATCCGCCACGCCCGAGGGCATCAGCGTCGGCGGGCCGATCAGACGCACGCGGTTTTCCATCTTGCCCAGCAGGATCAGGTTCGACCGCGCCACCCGGCTATGCGCGATATCGCCGCAGATCGCCACGGTCAGCCGGTGCAGCCGGCCCTTTGCCCGGCGGATGGTCAGTGCATCGAGCAGGGCCTGAGTGGGGTGCTCGTGGCGCCCGTCGCCGGCATTGAGGACCGCGCAATTCACCTTCTCGGCCAGCAGGTTCACGGCGCCGGAGGACGGGTGGCGCACGACCAGCAAATCCGGGTGCATGGCGTTGAGCGTGAGCGCGGTATCGATCAGCGTCTCGCCTTTCTTCAGGCTGGACTGCGCCATGGCCATGCTCATCACATCCGCGCCCAGCCGCTTGCCGGCCAGTTCGAAACTGGCCTGGGTGCGGGTCGAGGCCTCGAAGAACATGTTGATCTGGGTCAGGCCCTGCAGCGCGTCGGCATGTTTGGTGGCCGAGCGGTTGAGCGCGACATAGTGTTCGGCCCGGTCCAGAAGGGCGGTGATCTCTGACGGGTGCAGGGGCTCGATGCCCAGAAGGTGGCGTTGAGTGAAGGGCATGCGCGGGCCTCCTGGCTGCGTGTCCTGCGCGGTATAGGCCGCAGCCCGGCGCGGGGCAACAGGCCCCGCCACGGCCGGCAGCGGCCCGCCCG
>SKHK01000131.1 GCA_007117005.1 Paracoccaceae bacterium | reverse complement strand
GCAACACGATGCTTCAGCCCGCAACAGCCTGACAAGGTGCGACAAACCGATGGAGAGCCCCATGCTGGATGCCCGCCCCAACGATAACCTGCCCCGCGGCACGATCTGCATCGAGGATCTGGAAATCGGCATGATGCGCTACCTGCGCAAGCAGATCACCGACCGCGATATCGAACTGTTCGCCGAGGTCTCCACCGACCATAACCCCGTGCATCTGGACGAAGACTACGCCCAGGACACCATCTTCGAAGGGCGCATCGCCCATGGCATGCTGACCGCCGGCCTGATTTCGGCGGTGATCGGCGAACAACTGCCCGGCCATGGCACCATCTACATGGGCCAGTCGCTGAAGTTCCTGGCCCCCGTCCGCCCCGGCGACACCGTACTGGCCGAGGTCACGGTGCGCGAAATCGACCACCGCAAACGCCGTGTGACCCTTGATTGTCGCTGTATGGTGGGCGATACCACCGTCCTGAAGGGCGAGGCGATGGTGCTGGCGCCCAGCCGAAAGTTCGACTGAGGCCCTTGCCGAAACGGGTCCACGGGGCCCGGCCGGCCTGTCGAACAGGGTTCGGCACGGGCAGACAGGCAGGGCGGGCAGGGCCTTATGGACATCATCACCGACTGGCCGACAGGCCAACCGGCAGGAACTGGCGGTTCGGCCGCGATCGGCAATTTCGACGGTGTGCACCGGGGCCATCAAGTGGTGATCGACCATGCCCGCCGCCCCGGACAGCCCCTGGGCATCGTCACCTTCGAACCCCATCCACGCGCCTTTTTCGCCCCTGACGCCCCGGCCTTTCGTCTGATGAACGCCACCGCCCGGCAGAACCGCCTGCGCCGGCTGGGCATCGGCCGGCTGTATGAACTCCCCTTCGACAGGATCGCCCCGCTGCCAGCAGAGGATTTCGCCCGCCACGTCCTGGCCGAGGGGCTGGGCCTTTCCCATGTCGTGGTCGGCGCCGATTTCTGCTTTGGCAGGGGCCGCACCGGCACCGCCGAAAGCCTGCGCGCCATGGGGGCCGATCTGGGCTTTAACGTGACCATAGTGCCACTGGTCGCCGGCACCGGCGGCGCCATCTCGTCGACCGCCATCCGCCAGGCCCTGACCGATGGGCGCGTGCGCGACGCCGCCGCCATGCTGGGCCACCGCCACCGCATCGACGGGCCGGTCATCCATGGCGAAAAGCGCGGCCGGGACCTGGGCTACCCCACCGCGAACATGGCGCTGGACGGGCTGCACCTGCCCCGCTTCGGCGTCTATGCCGTCAAGGTCGAGGTCATGGACGGCCCGCATGCCGGCATCCATGACGGTGTGGCCTCACTGGGGGTGCGCCCGATGTTTGGTGTAAACCAACCCAACTTCGAGGTGCATATACTTGATTTCAAGGGCGATCTTTATGGCACCCCTCTTTCCGTCGCGCTGGTGGATTTCCTGCGCCCGGAAGCGTCTTTTGACAGTGTCGAGGCGCTGATCACCCAGATGGACGCAGACACCGCCCGCGCCCGCGAAATCCTGCGCGATGCCTGACCGTCGTCCCCCCGCCCTGCGCCCCCGGTTCTGGGAGACCGTGCCGCTGGACCGGATGACGCAGGCCGAATGGGAGGCGCTGTGCGACGGTTGCGGCAAATGCTGCCTGAACAAGCTGGAGGACGCCGATACCGGCGAGATCGCCTTTACCCGCATCGCCTGCCGGCTGTTCGACGACACCACCTGCCGTTGCGGCAATTACGCGATCCGCAAGCAGCTGGTGCCCGAATGCGTGGTGCTGACCCCCGCCAACCTGCCCGAAATCAGCCACTGGATGCCCGAAAGCTGCGCCTATCGCCGCCTGAACGAGGGGCGCGGGCTGGCCGCCTGGCATCCGCTGGTCACGGGCGATGCGGAAAGCGTGCATCGCGCAGGCATTTCCATGCGCGGGGAAACGCTGCCGGAATACGCCATCCCCCAGGATGACTGGGAGGACCATATCATCGAGATCGAAATCTGAAGGGGCCGCCGCGATGTACTTCACCTCTGACAATGCCTCGGGCGTGCCGGCGCCGGTGCTGGACGCGCTGGCCCGTGCGAATGAAGGCTTTGCGCCCTCCTACGGGGCCGACCCGCTGATGGATGAGGTGCGCGCCCATATCCGCCGGCTCTTCGAGGCGCCGGAGGCCGCGGTCTATCTGGTCGCCACCGGCACCGCCGCGAATGCCCTGGCGCTGGCCACGCATTGCCCGCCCTGGGCGGCCGTCTACTGCACCCCCATCGCGCATATCGAGGAAGACGAATGCGGCGCGCCGGAATTCTATACCGGCGGGGCGAAGCTGGTGCATGTGCCCGGCGCGGATGGCAAGATGGACGCAGAGGCACTGGCCACTCGGCTGGCCGGCGCGGCCTCGGTGGGGGTGCATAACGTGCAAAAGGGCATGGTCAGCCTGACCAACCTGACCGAGGCCGGCACCCGCTATTCCCCGGCCGAGATCGCCGCCCTGTCGGCCGTGGCGCGCGCGCATGGCCTGCCCGTGCATCTGGACGGCGCGCGTTTCGCCAATGCGCTGGTCGCCGAGGGCTGCACGCCCGCCGAGATGACCTGGCGCGCCGGCGTCGATGTGCTGTCGCTGGGCGGCACCAAGAACGGCTTGATGGGGGTCGAGGCGGTGGTGATCTTCGATCCCACCCGCGCCTGGGAGTTCGAGCTGCGGCGCAAGCGTGGCGGGCATCTTTTCTCAAAGCACCGGTTCCTGTCGGCGCAGATGGCTGCCTGGCTGAAGGATGACCTGTGGCGGGATCTGGCGCGGCACGCCAATGCCGCCGCCGAACGGCTGGAGGCCGGTCTGGCCGCGGTGCCGGGAACCGGGCTGCTGTATCCGCGCGGGGGCAACATGCTGTTCGCGACCCTGCCGCGCGCGGCCCATGCCCGGGCCCGCGCCGCCGGGGCGCAATATTACCCCTGGCCCCATGACCAGCCAGAGGACGGGCCGGATGATGGCGAGATCAGCGTGCGCCTGGTGGCAAGCTGGTGCACCCAGCCGCAGGATGTGGACGGCTTTCTGGCCGCTTTGCAGGGCCAGCACGCGCCGGTCTGAGCCGTCACGCCAGCGCCAGAACCTGCGCGCGCAGTTCCGGTGGCGGGGCGGCAGGGCTGGCCCAGAGCAGGGTATCGGGCGCTGCCCCCCTGGCCATCAGCTGCCCGGTGGCGTGATCGCCCTGCAACAGCGCCAGCCGCCCGGCGGCCATCGGTCCCAGGTGCCGCATCAGGTAATGCGCCGAGGCAGCGGCGCGCGGCGCGGGTTTCCAGATCACCCCGCGCCCGGCCAGCGCGATCAGCGCCGCGCCCACCGATAGCGGCGGCACGGCCGCGGCCGTCATCAGCACCACCGGCCCGCCCCCGGCCGGTGGCGCCAGCGCAAGGGGGGCGGCTGTGTCCTGAAACCCCTCTTCCCGGCGCAGCGCGGCAAGGGGTTCGGCAAGCCCGGCAAGGGCCTGCTGCATCGCGTCTGGCTGTGCCGCGGCGCCGGTGGGGGACAGCTCTGCCCTGGCGCGGGCGATATCGGCGGCATCGGCGCAGACAATCTGCCCCAGCCGCGCGCCATCGGCCCGGTGCACCGGCAGGTGCCGCTGCGCATAAGGCACCCGCCACAGCCCCCCGGTGAAATGGGTGAAAAGCCGCTCGTTCAGTTCGGCGATGAAAAGCGCGTCCATGGCGGACAGCTTAGCCCGCCCGGCGCCACCCGCAAGCCCGGCTGCAGCGTTTCACAGCCGCGTCACCACCAGCCCCAGCAGGATCAGCCCTGCCCCGGCCAGCCGCGCGGCATCGACCCTTTCGCCAAAGGCCCACCAGCCGATCACCACGGCGAACAGGATCGAGGCCTCGCGCAGCGCCCCCACCAGCGCGATCGGCGCCTGCGTCATCGCCCAGACGGCAATCGCATAGGCCGAGAAGGAGGCCAGCGCCGCCACCAGCCCCAGCGCCCAGCCGCGCGGACCGGGGGTCAGCACCGCCCTGCCGTGCCAGGCCAGCATCATCGGCGCATAAACCGCGCCCGACAGCAGCATCAGCCAGCCCACATAGGCCAGCGGCACCCCCCAGACCCGCGCCCCCAGCCCGTCGACCAGCGTATAGCCCGCCGTGGCCAGTGCCGCGCCCAGCGCGAAGGGCACCATCCGCCGCGCCGCAACGCGCCGCAGGGCGCCGCCGATCATCACCATCAGGCCCAGCCCCAGCAGGACGACGCCCAGCCCCTCGGCCAGGGTCAGGCGGTCCGGCAGACAGGCGGCGCTGACCGCCAGCACGATCAGCGGCGCCGCCCCGCGCGCCAGCGGGTAGACGGCGCTGAGGTCACCCTGCTGATAGGCCAGCGTCAGGAATAGCTGATAGGCGGCATGGATCAGGGCCGAGGCGATCAGCCAGGGCCAGACCTCGGCCACCGGCAGCGGAAAGGCCAGCACCACCGCCAGCCCGCAACCCGTGTGGCCCAGCGTCAGGATGGTCATGGCGCTGTGCTTGTCCAGCCCCTGCTTGATCAGCGCGTTCCAGCCGGCATGCAGAAGCGCCGCGCCCAGCACCGCCAGGAACACGGCCAGCGTCATGGGCGCCACCGCCACCGGGCACAGGCACGGGCGCGGACGCCCACCCTCACCGCAAAAGCCGCTCAGCCCAGGCCCGCGCCACCGGGCCCAGCAGAATGGCCAGCGGCACCGCCAGGGTCCAGGCCAGCGCCCAGGCCTTCAGCCACCGCCCCGGATAGCCGGCATCGACCCCGGTATTCAGCGCCGTGATCGCGCCGGAAATCAGGACCGACAGCATGGTCCCCATGATGACCCCCGTCAGGATGCGCAGTTTCATGGCGTCTTGTCCCTGTCTGGTTCCGCCGGCGCGGCCAGCCGCAACCGGATTGGCCCGCGCGCGGTATCGGCGGCCACCGGGCGGCCGGCCTGCGTGGCCTCGATGATCCCTTCGGCCTGCAGCCCCGCCGCCGCCACGCGCAGCGCCGGCATCAGCGCGCGCCAGTCATCACCGCCCGGGCGCAGGGCGCGGGCGGGTTCGGACGGGCAGAAGCTGGCCCCCGCCCCCCGGCGCCGCGCAAGATCCAGGATCGCCACGCGCAGGGTCTGGGGCGGGAGTGACGACAGGTCAGCCAAGGGCGTCACTGCACCGCCCGCAGACCCCGGGATGCGCATGCGTGCCCACATCCGGCAGGATCTTCCAGCAGCGCGCGCATTTCTGCCCCTCGGCGCGGGCAAAGACCACGGCAATCCCTTCGACCTCTGGCAGATGAAAGGCGCCCTCGGGGGCCGGTGCGTCGGTCAACACGATACCCGAGGTGATGCACAGATCGGCGAAATCAACCGTCTTCAGCGCCGCCAGCACGGCAGGGTCGCGCAGATGGACCACCGGCGCGGCCTCCAGGCTGGCGCCGATCACCTTGTCCCGGCGCTGCACCTCCAGCGCCGCGGTGACCGCCCGGCGCGCGGCGCGGATGCCGAACCACTTGCCAGCCAGCGCGCCGTCTTCCCATGCCGCCGGTGTTTGCGGGAAATCCTGCAAGTGCACCGACTGGTCATCGCCCGGGAAGCGGGCCAGCCAGACGTCCTCCATGGTGAACACCAGGATCGGCGCCAGCCAGGTGGTCAGCCGGTGGAACAGCGCATCCAGCACCGTGCGCGCCGCCCGCCGGCGCAGGCTGTCCGCCGCGTCGCAGTAAAGCGCGTCCTTGCGCACGTCGAAATAGAACGACGACAGGTCCGAGGTGGCAAAGGCAAAGAGCTTCTGGAACACGCCCTGAAAGTCATAGGCCGCGTAGCCCTGCCGCACCTGCCCGTCCAGCACCGCCAGCCGGTGCAGCACCCAGCGTTCTAGTTCCGGCATGTCGGCCGGGTCCACGCGCTCGCCCTCGTCCCAGTCCTTGAGGTTGGCCAGCATGAAGCGCAGCGTGTTGCGCAACCGGCGGTAGCTGTCGGCCACGCCTTTCAGGATCTCCGGCCCGATCCGGTGATCGTGGACATAATCGGTCTGCGCCACCCACAGCCGCAGGATATCGGCACCGTACTGCTGAACAACCTCTTCCGGAACGATGGTGTTGCCCAGCGACTTGGACATCTTCATGCCCTTCTCGTCCAGCGTGAAGGCATGCGTCACCACCCCCCGATAGGGCGCGCGGCCCTTGGTGGCGCAGGCCTGCAGCATCGAGGAATGGAACCAGCCGCGATGCTGGTC
>SKHK01000166.1 GCA_007117005.1 Paracoccaceae bacterium | reverse complement strand
TGCACGGGCTGTTCCTGTCGCTGGTGGCGATGAGCGTTGATCTGCCCGAACCGGACCCGGCAACCGCCGCAGCCGCGCAGCGCGCCCGCATCCATGCCGCGATCCGCGCCAATGCCGCGCGGCCGGGCTGGCGGCTGACCGATTGCGCGGCCGGGCTGGGCCTGTCGACACGGCAGATCCAGCGGCTGCTGGCCGATGACGACGACGGCTTTGCCGCCGCGCTGACCCGCGCCCGGTTGGTGCTGGCCGCGCATATGCTGCGGGATCCGGCCCATCGCCACCGGCCGGTGGCCGATATCGCGCTGGCTGTCGGCTATGCCGAGCCCGCGCCCTTCGCCCGGGCCTTTCGCGCGGCCTTCGGCGCCCCGCCCGGCGCCTGGCGGAAGCAATGAACGCCCGCCACCCTGCCGCCAGCCCCTGGGCCGGCCGCGCCGCCCCCAGCCTTGCCGAGATCGAGGCCATGGCCGAGGCTGCCCGCGCCGCGATCCCGGCGCCCTTTGCCGACGCGGCGGCGCAGGTGGCGATCCGCATCCAGGATTTCGCCGACGAGGAGGTGCTGGCCGAAATGGGGATCGAGGACCCGTTCGAGTTGAGCGGGCTTTATGACGGTATCCCGCTGACGCAGAAATCGGTGATGGACAGCCCGATGAAGCCCGACACGATCTGGCTGTATCGCGCCGCGATTCTGGATGAGTGGTGCGCGCGCGGCGATGTGGCGCTGGATGCGCTGGTCGCGCATGTGCTGGTGCATGAGCTGGCGCATCATCTGGGCTGGTCGGATGATGACATCGCCGCCGTGGACCGCTGGTGGGAATAGGGCGCTTTCGGCCGTGGCCGGGCCAACGGCCTTTCTTCAAGGCCGTTGCAAGCTCCTTTCTTCAAGGAGCTTTTTTCTTCAAGGAGCTTTCTTGCGAGTGTTGCCGGGGCAGGGGGGCGCTGCCCCCCATCGCGCTGACGCGCTGGGCTCCGCCCGTTCCGTCGCTGAAATCGCGCCACTGGCGCGATTTCCGGGCGCTCGGAACCCCCCGGAGTATTTGGGGCAAGATCAAGGGGGGGGCGGGGCGTCAGGGCTGGTCGGTGTTGAGATCGCGCAGCAGGCGGCCGTGGCGGCGGACCTCGGTCAGCACATCGCCGAAAGTGGTCAATCCGCGCGCCCGCAGCATGGGCAGCATTTTCAGGAAGGCATCGGCGGTGGCCACGGTGTCGCCCAGCGCGGTGTGGCGGGCCTCGTCGGGAATGGTGATACCCAGCCGGGTGCTGAGCGCGTCGAGCGAATGTTCCTCCAGCTGTCCGAAGACCACGGCCGATAGCAGCACCGTATCCAGCACCGGGTGGTCGAAGCGCGCGCCGATGCCCGCCTCGTGGCGGCGCAGGAAGGCCATGTCGAAGGGGGCGTTATGCGCGACAAGCACCGCCCCTTGCGCAAATCGGTGAAAGCGGTTGCCGGCCTTGGCGATGTCGGGGGCGTCCTTTACCATCGCATCGGTGATGCCGTGCACATCGGTCGATGAGGGGGGGATGGGCCGGCCCGGGTCTACCAGGGTGTCGAAGATCTCTGTCTCCAGCCGCCGGCCGTTGACGATGCGCACCCCGGCGATCTGCACGATCTCGTCGGTATCGGAGGACAGGCCGGTGGTTTCGGTGTCGAAGACCACATAGGTCAGGTCTTCCAGCCTGGTGTCGGCGACCGCGGCATTGCGGGCCTTTGACAGAAGGTCGAAATCATAGACCACCTTGCGCGAGATGGGCGGCGGGCGGCGCCCGGCGCGCCGGGCGTTGCGGATCGGCATGGTGACGGCATGCGTACCGTCCGGCAGCGTTTCGGGCCAGGCCTCGGTGCCGTGGGTCTTGAGCACGGCATGGGCCGTCAGGTTGCCGGTATCCGGCCCCATCGGCTGGCCCAGCCAGTCGTCGAAGCGCCCCACCGGCAGGGCCGGTCCGTCCCAGGCCAGCCGCAAGAGCGCGCCGGGCCCGTCTTCCTCGGTCAGGCTCAGGCTGAAATCGCGGGCATGGCCCGTTTCGGCCAGCGTCGTGCCCAGCCAGCCCAGGAAGGCCACGATCTCGAACCCGTCCACCTGCACGATCAGCTCCGGCCCCGGCGCCACCTGCAGGCTCAGCCCCGCCGCCGCGAGTCTTGCGCTCAGGCTGTCGGCCAGGTCGGTGGCGCGGGTCTGTGCCAGGGGCCGCCAGTCGGCCTGCACGGCATCATGGCGCGCGCCCAGTTCGGTGATGGCGCGGGTCAGCGCCTGCACCTCGTCGCGCATGGCCGCGGCCATGTCCGGGGGCAGGTCGCCCCCGCCGTCGCCCATCACGCCGATCACCGTCTGCAGATTGGCGGCAGGGCGGCGCACGCGGTCGAAGACCTCGGCCAGCAGGGCGTCGCGGCTGGCATGGGCGGCGATGTCATGGGTGACGTCGCGCAGGGTCAGCACATAGCCCGGGGGCACGCCATCCTCGCGCCGGCGCAGCACGCGCATCCGGCCGGCCAGCACATGCCCGCCTTCTGCCGTGGCGCAGATCAGGTCCGAGGCCGTGTCCGGATCGCCGGCATCCGAGAGACGCTGATAGGCATGAAGGATCGGCCCTTCGCGCAGGTAATCCAGCAGGTTGCGCCGCAGCCCTGGTGCCGTGCCCGCGCTGAGGATATCCACCGCCTGCCCGTTGTAGAACACCATGTCATGATCGGCCGTGCACAGCAGCACCGCCACCGGCACATCGGCCAGCAGGGTCTCCAGACGGCTTTTCTCGGCCGCCAGCCGGGTGGTTTCGCGCGCCACGGCCTCGGCCAGGGCGTTGCGGGTCTGGACCAGCGCGCGGGTCATGTCCTGCGCGGCCGGGGCCAGCTTGCCCAGGTAACGCGCGGCTTCGGCCTCCTGGCCCAGATCGGTTTCCACCGCCGCCTGGCTGCGCGCCTGCAATCCCGCGGCCAGCCGGTCGATGGCGCGCGCGACATGGGCGTCGAACAAATACCAGACCCACACGGTCAGCCCGACGACGGCGAAACCCGCCATCAGCCCGCCCTGGATCATGACCGGGGTCAACGCCGTGTCCGGCCCCGCGCGGCCGGCGGCGAACCAAAGCGCCCCGCCGATGGCCGCCCCCGCGCCCAGGGCCAGGAAGGCAAAGAAAAGCCCGATGCGCGTGCGCAGGCCAAGGCGGTCGATCATGCGGGCGCCTCAGCCATGATGCGCCTGCCCCTCGGCCGGGGCGGTGGCGGGCTCGCCGGCCAGGATCTGGCGCACCTCGGCGCGCAGTTCCTTCAATTCGAAGGGTTTGGAGACGAAACCGTCCGCGCCCATTGCAAGCCCCTTGCGCCGTTCCATGGCCGATCCGCGCGCGGTCATCATCAGGATCTTTACCCCCGCCAGCGCCGCATCCTGGCGCACGTTCTGGCAGATCTCGTAGCCGGAAACCTCTGGCAGCATGACATCCAGCAGCACCAGATCCGGGCGCCGTTCGCGGATCAGCGCCTCCGCGCCGGCGCCGGTGGCGATACGCTCCAGCCGATACCCCTCGCGCGTCAACAGATAATCCAGCGCGATGGCGATGTTGTCCTCGTCCTCGACAACCAGGATATGCTTAGCTGCCCTGTCCGGTTCCTTGTCCATTCCTGATCTCCTCTCCGGCCGCGCAGGCGGTGCGCAACACCCCGTCCCCGGCCCCCAGTTGCAGCCAGGTCGCCCCCTCCAGCGACCCGTCCGCGTTCATCGTCACCCCGCTGCCCATCGGCGCCATTGCCGGGGTTTCGCAGTCGTATACCACCTCGACGGCGCGCACGGGCTCCCACCGGGCCATCGACACCACCAGCGTGCGCACATAGTCCGGCCGGGCGTCATGCACGAAGGTGCGCGACAGGTCGATTGCGCGCAGCCGGTTCACCGGCGTGCGGATATAGCTGAGCGGGCGCATGGGCGATGGCTCGGCCACTGTATCGGCCAGGCGCAGCTGCGGCTGCGCCTGCAGCGCGCGGCCGGCCCAGCTGTATTCGGCCCAGATGGTAAAGCCCAGCAGCCCCGCCGCCACCGAGGTCGGATAGATCCAGCCCGGCAACCGCCCGCCCAGCAGACGGTTGAGCAGAAAGACCAGCCCCAACAGCCCGAAACCCGCCGACAGCCCGCCAATCAGTTCGAATACCATCCTGTTTCCCTACCCCAATGTGCCGCTGCGATGGCTGAGCGCCGATTGCATGGTGCGCACCACCACGAAAGCGTCGCGCAGGTGGCTGCGCTCGAAATCCGAAAGGTCCGAGGGCGCCAGATAATTGTCCGGCTTGCGCCCCGCCCGGACCAGCGCGGCCTGGCTTTCCAGCCGCAGGCGGGCGATCAGGTCATAGGCCTCGATCAGGTCGCGCGCGCCGGAGACCGAGATCACGCCCTCATGTTCCGCGGCCTCCAGCCTGGCGCGGGTGTTGACCGGGGTCAGCCGGCCCCTCAGCGCGTAGACGCGGGCCAGATCGGCCACCGGCACCACGCCGCCCAGCTTCATGTCGATATGGTTCTTGTGCTCGCCCGACCTGATGGTGGCGAAGCCCCTGAGCAGGCCCAGCGGCGGCTGGTGCTTCAGCGCGTTCGAGATCATGTGCGCCACGAAGATCGAATTCTTCGAGGCGGCATCCAGCGTCTCGGTCTGCAGGTCACGGAACAGGGCGGGCGTGCCGCCGATGGGGCGCAGGTCGAACATGACCGAGGCCAGCATCTGCGCCTCGGGGCTGGGGGTGTCGATCCAGCCCTGGAAATACCGCCGCCAGACCCGGCGCGGCTGGCACCAGCGCGGATTGGTGGCCATCATGTCGCCGGGGCAGAAGAAATAGCCAGCGGCATCCAGCCCTGTGCTTACGTATTTCGCGAAAGCGTGAAAATAGGCCATGTCGTCATCGGTGACGCTGTCGTCCAGGATCAGGCAATTGTCCTGGTCGGAAATGCCCGTCTGTTCCTGCCGGCCCTGGCTGCCGCAGGCCAGCCACAGCCAGGGCACCGGCGCCGGGCCCAGTTCACCCTCGGCCAGTTTCAGCAGCCGCCGGGTGACGGTGTCGGCGATATCGGTGATCAGCCGTGTCACCACCTCATGCGGGCTGCCGGTGGCGACAAGCTGGGTCAGCAGTTTCGGAATGCGGGCGGTGACCCTGGCCATGTCCTCGGCGCTGTCCGCCGTCGCCGCATCGCGCACCAGCTGCGCGGAACTGACCGCCTGAAAGCGCGTCAGGTCGGTCTGGGTGATGACGCCTTTCACCACCCCGTCACGCACCACCGGCAGATGGCCGATGCGGCGTTCCAGCATGGTGTGCAGGATGTCCGAGCCCAGCGACTCCGGGCTCAGCGTCAGGGGGTCGTGGGTCATCACATCGCCCACGCGGGTGTCCACGCCCAGCCCCTCGGCCAGCACGCGGCCCGTCAGGTCGCGCGTGGTCAGGATGCCGACCAGCCGCCCGCCTTCCTCGGTCACCGCCAGGCTGGAGATATGCTTGTCGCGCATCATCCGCGCGGCTTCCTGCACTGTGGCCCCGGGGTCGATGGTGACCGGGTTGCGCGCCATAAGGTCGGACACTTTCAGCGTGCTCAGATCGGTGCCGCGCGCCTCTGCCGGGCGGGCGCGGTTGAAGAAACGCTCAAAGGCCGGGGAATCGGCGATCAGGCGGCGCAGCTCGACATCGGGCAGCATCAGGATCACGCTGTCCTCGGTCGCGCGGGCCGAGGTCACGGCCAGCCCGTCGCGCAACAGCCCCCGCTCGCCGAAGCTGTTGCGCGGGCCGAGGATGGAGACGAGGGTGCCATTGCGGTCGATCACCTCGACCGCGCCGCGCTTGATCAGATAGACGCCGCGGATCGGCTCGCCCGCGGCATAGATTTCCGACCCGGCGGGGTATTCCCTGCGGCCGAAGGAAGCGGCGACACGCGCCAGTTCGTCCTGCGGCAGGCTGTCATAGGGGTGCACGCTTTCCAGAAAGGTCCGGACGATCTGACTATGCGCTTCGCTGGGCATTGCCTGTTCCCCGTGTTCCGGTGCGGCAAGAGTAGGGGGCGCGGTGGCCGCGCCCCCCGTCGGTGTCAGTGCGCCTGGGCAGAACCCGCCCCGCGCGGCACGCGGATCGATTCCACCAGGTCCTGGATTTCTTGCGGCGCAGGCTTGGTCAAGGCCAGTACCAGATAGGCGGCGATGAAGTTCAGCAGTGCCCCTACCGCGCCGAAGCTGAGCGGCGAGATGCCGA
>SKHK01000311.1 GCA_007117005.1 Paracoccaceae bacterium | reverse complement strand
TCAGCCTGGCCCTGCCGGACGGGGCGCCCGCGCAGGACATCGACGCCCTGCGCGCCGAGATCGCCGCCATCCTGCCCGATCTGGCGCTGCTGATGCTGCGCGAGGAAAGCCGCGACGCCGAGGCGCGCGATTTCGCCAACCACCGCGCGCTGGTGCTGCGCTATGCCGCCGGCGCCGGGGCCAGCGATGCCGCGCCGCTGGTGGGGCTGGTGTCGGTGCCGGCGGTGCAGGGGGCGATGCTGCACGCCCTGGCACAGCGGCACGGGGTCGACTGGACGCCCGCGCGCGCGGGGCTTTTCGCCTCGGCCCTGGGCGTGGGGGCGGCGGTGCATTACGCGGGCAGCCATGCCCTGCGACAAGGGGTAAAGCTGGTGCCGGTGGTGGGCCAGACCCTTGGCGCGGCGGTGGCCGCCGGCAGCAGTTTCGCGGCGACCTATGCGCTGGGCCGGGCGGGGTCGGCCTGGCTGTTTCGCACCGCCCGGGGCGAGGTGGTGGACCGCGAAAGCCTGCGCAAGCTGCATGAGACCGCGCTGAAGCGGGCACGCGATGCGGCTGGCTGACCGCCTGCGCGGCGCCTTCCTGCGCTGGAGCCAGCTTGGCCTTGCCGCGCTGCTGGCGCTGCCTTTCGGGCTGGCCTCGGTGCTGGGGTTCGTCTGGCTGTTCGAACGCGGCTGGCTGGTCTGGTTCGTGCTGGGCACGGTTGCGCTGTTTACCGCCGTGCGGGGCGGTCGCGCGCTGCTGGTCTGGCGCACCCGCCGCCGCATGGGCAACCCTGCGGCCAAGCCCGAAGGCGACCCAGGCACCGACACCGCCCCCCGAACGGTGCAGGCCAGCGCCACCGACCCCGACTGGACCGATGCCGAACGCGCCGCCTATGCCCGCGCCCGCGCCCGTATCGACACCGGCCTGACCGCGCCGCTGCCCTGGGATGCCCTGCCCGAAGAGGCGCTGGCGGTGATCGAGGGCGTGGCGACCGATCTGTCCGACGGCAAGCGCAGCGCGCTGGATTTCACCCTGCCCGAGGCGCTGCTTCTGACCGACCGCGTGCTGCTGCGCTACCGCGATTTCCTGCGCCAGCATGTGCCCTTCGCCGATCAGGTCTCGGTCCGGACGCTTTACTGGCTGTGGCAGCGCCAGGACCGCGCCGCGCTGGCCTGGGAGACCGGCTTTCTGGCCTGGCGCGGCATCCGGCTGGTGATCAACCCCACCGTAGCCGTGATGCGCGAGGCCGAGCGCGTCATCACCGCCGGGCTGCAGGACCGGCTGAGCGACCAGTTTCGCCGCAACGCGCAGGCGATCCTGCTGGAAGAGGCCGCGCAGGCCGCGATCGACCTTTACTCCGGGCGGCTGCGGTTTTCGGATGCCGAATTGCTGCAGATCGGCCTGGCGTCCGACAGCCGTGACCAGGCGCAACTGGCGCAGCCGGACGCGCCCCTGCGCATCGTGGTGGTGGGGCAGGTCAGCGCCGGCAAGTCCACGCTGATCAATGCGCTGGCGGATGATCCGCTGGCCGAAACCGACATGGCCGCCACCACCGACCGGCCCGCGGCACATGACCTCAGCGTCGCCGGCACGCCTTGCCGGCTGGTCGATACGCCCGGCCTGGATGGCAGCGACACCCGCCGCGACGCCCTGCTGGCCGAGATGGACGAGGCCGATATCGTGCTGTGGCTACTGCGTGCCAACCGCCCCGGGCGCGCGGCGGATCAGGCGCTGCTGGAGCACTTTGAGCAGCATTTCAACGACCGACCCGCGCGGCGGGCGCCGCCGGTGATTCTGGTCGCCTCGGCCATCGATGCGTTGCTCCCGGGCTGGCCCTGGCCGGAAAACCGTCTGCCGGATGCGGCGCGGGACCGGCTGGGCCGCGCCATGGCCGCCATCGGCGCCGAAATGGGCGGGCGCGCCGTCATCCCCCTGCGGGCAGAGGCGCCGTCCTGGAACCTGGACACGCTGCAACATGCCCTCACCCTCGCCGTAGAGGAGGCCGCGATGGTCCAGCGCAACCGACGCCGGCTGCAGCCACAGGGCGGCGGGCAAGCGCTGCGCCGCAACCTTGGCACCGCCGCGCGCGGCATCGGCAGGGGCGCGCGCCTTGCGGTGCGTGGCCTGCTGGGCGGCACCCGCGGCAAGGACGGTTGACGGCCGAAGAGGCCCAAAGGCGCAATGATCAAGATCATTTTGTGGCTGCGCCCACGCCCTGTAAGATCAATGCACCCGCAACGAACCGGCCTGCCGGTTCCCCCGCATGGAGGGAGATTCATGACCGTCCGATCCATCGCCCTGACCCTTTCGGCAGCCGCACTTCTGGCCGGCGGCGCGCTTTTCACCGGCACGACACCGGCACATGCGCAAAGCCGCTACGCCAGCATGAGCTGCGGGCAGCTTTGGTACGCGCGCAACCTCATCTACGCCAATCGCGGCTATTGCTTCCGCTCGCAGCGGGCGATCAACGCCTTCGGCCCGCGCTGCTATCCGCCCTATGGCCGGCTGAGTGACGCCGAACACCGCCGCGTTGCCGAGATCCAGCGCTGGGAACGGCGACGCGGCTGCTGATCGCGCCACACGCGCCGGGCCGGGCTGGCGGGCTGGGCTGGCGATCAACCCGGATACCCGCCCTTCTTGTGCCAGGCCCAGGCATCGGCGATCATGCGCTTGAGCGAAGAGTGACCGGGCGACCAGCCCAGGTCCTCTATCGCGCGGCGGCTGCCGGAAACCAGCACCGCCGCATCGCCCGGCCGGCGCGGGCCGAAGCGATGCGGCACCTTGCGCCCAGTGGCGGCGCGGGCATGGCTGATTACCTCGCGCACCGAAAAGCCGCTGCCCGTGCCCAGGTTGAAGACGCGGCTTTCGCGGCCGTCCAGCAGCCATTTCAGGCCCAGGACATGCGCCTCGGCCAGATCTGTCACATGCACGTAATCCCGGATGCAGGTGCCGTCATGGGTGTCGTAGTCATCGCCATTGATCACCAACGCCTCGCGCTGACCGTCGATTGCCTCCAGCATCACCGGGATCAGATGTGTCTCTGGCCGGTGGCATTCGCCGACCTCGCCATCCGGGTCGGCGCCGGCGACGTTGAAATAGCGGAAGATCACGCTGCGTAGCCCGTTACTGACCCCGAAATCGCGCAGGATCTCCTCGATCGCGCGCTTCGAAGAGCCATAGGCGTTCAGCGGCGCCAGCGGACTGTCCTCGGTCAGCACCACACCGTCCTGTTCGCCATAGACCGCACAGGTAGAGGAAAAGACCATGTTCAGGCAGCCGGCAGCGACCGCGGCCTCGGTCAGGGTCAGGGCGCCCATGACGTTGTTGCGCCAGTATTTCGCCGGCTCGCGCATCGCCTCGCCGACGAGGCTGGAGGCCGCAAAATGCAGCACGGCCGCGGGCGCATGGTCCGCAAAAACCGCATCCATGGCCGCGCGGTCGTTCAGATCCGCCTGCACGAAAGGCCCGTAACGCACCGCCTGTGCCCAGCCGGTGGCCAGATTGTCCACCGTGACCGGCACGAAGCCCTGCGCCGCCAGCGTCTTGCACGCGTGAGAGCCGATATAGCCGGCCCCACCGGCGACCAGAACCTTTGTCACGCCACCTCTCCGATACCGCCTACCCTGCGCTGGCCCCGTGCTAAGCGTCGCGGGCGCCGCCAACGCCTAGCCGGTTTCCCCAAGGAAATTCAAGCGTCACGCAGGGCGCAGGTCGGAAACAACGCCCCTTGCGCCTTTTCCCGCCTGTTGCATGGTCAGGTTCGGTGGCGCCTCACAGCACGAAGACATGATCGCCCAGCGCGTCCAGATCACCATAGCCGATCAGGATGATCTGCGTGTCGCCATTCACCGAACTGAAATCCAGCCGCACGTCGCCATTGCTGTTGATCTCGCCAAAGCGCTGCATGTTGTCATGCATGTCCCGGTTGGCGAAGCGTCGCAACAGGCCCGATGACAGCATCAGCACATCGCCATTGTCCGGGTCGAAGTTGAAGATCAGGTTGCGTTCGTCTCCGCGGTAGAAACGAAACTCGGTCGGTCCGGTGCCGCTGTGCAGGAAATCGCGCCCGCTGCCCGGCATCAGCGTGTCATTGCCGGAGCCGGCGTAAAGCACATCGTTGCCAAGACCGCCGAACAGCGTGTTGTTGCCTTCATGCCCATAGATCACGTCATGGCCGCCGCCGCCGTTCAGGTTGTCGTTCCCGGTGCCGCCATGCAGCGTGTCCGGCCCCCGCATGCCGCGCAGGTCATTGTCGCCGCCGGTGGCGAACAGCAGGTTGGCGCCGAACCCGCCGCGCAGCATGTCGTTGCCGGGACCGCCATAGATGGTGTCATCGCCCTGGCCGCCCCAGACCAGATTGTCACCGCCGCCGACATCGATCAGGTCATTGCCGGCGTAGCCCAGGATCGTGTCATTGCCCAAACCCCCGATCAGGGTGTCATCACCATCCGTTCCGGTGATCCGGCGGCCCTGGAAGGGGTCTATCGGTTCCGGCGGTGGCGGTGGCGGTGGTGGTGGCGGCGAGGGTGGTGGTGGCGGTGGTGGTGGCGGTGGTGGTGGTGGCGGTGGTGGTGGCTCTTCCTCCAAAACTGTCAGGGGGATCCGATCGGCCCAGTGGAAGCCATCGCCAAAGACGTCCTGCACCCCCAGCGGATTGCCGTCATCGGCGGCGATCCGCACCTCGTGGTCGCGGTAGGTGATGCGGGCGCCATTCGCGGTGGAAACGAAGGTCAGCTGCGCCACGTCGCGCAGCATCGGCCAGTCCGACAGGTCCAGCCGGTCCTGGCCGGGCTGGAAATCGGCGATCTGGGCCAGGCTGTTTTCCGCCGTGATGACAAACAGATCATTCCCCGGCCCGCCGCGCATCAGCGTGCGCCCGGGCCCCGCCACCAGAATGTCATCCCCTGCCCCGCCCAGAAGCGTGTCGCCATCGGCGCTGGCCAGCAGCAGATCATCCGCGCCGGTCCCCTCGATCACCCGCGCCTGGCTGTGGGCGCCATTGACGACGGTGCCCGACCCCTCTGCCGGCATCGACAGCCGGGTGATCCCGCTGTCGCGCTGAGAACCGGCAAAGAGATGCAGATGCGTGCCGTTCAGCATCATCGACAGGGCTGAGACGTTCTGCAGCCCCGGCGCGCCGTCATGGGCGAAACTGTCCAGCGTGACCAGCCGCCCGCCCGGCAGCAGCGAAAAGACGGTGACGCCATGATCGCCCCCGCCGGCAGCGACGAAAGCGCGCTGCCCGTCGCTGACCGCCGCCAGCGCCTGGACCGAGGCGATCCGCGTGGCGCCCGTATCGATCACATGATCGGTGGGTCTCAGCGCCCCGCCCGCCCCCAGTTCGATCACCGTAAGCGAGGAGGTCGCGGCCGCCGCCACGATGGCATAGGTCGTGCCGCCCAGTTGCACCAGTTCCATTGCCGTGGGGGCGACGATCGGCACGCCCTGCGCCACACCGGCGCTTTCGCGCTGTGACAGCGCGCCGGTCCCGCCATCGCGCTCGAAGCTGGCAAGCGCGTTGTCGGCGGCGCTGAGCGTCAGGACGAATTCGCGCCCGTCCACCACCGCACTTTTCAGCGAGACGATCTGGTCAGGCTGTTCGCCGGCCGCAAAGACCGGCACCGACCGCCCCTCCATCACGACCAGCGCGCCCAGAAGGCCGTTGCCGGTCTCTGCCGCGCCGGTTTCGGCCTCCTGCCAGTCGACAAGCTGCCGGCGGCCGATATCGCCCGTGCCGTTGATGGCAAAGCCCATCAACCCCTGCGCATTCGACCCCACCACCAGCATCGAGCCCGAACCATTCTGGACGAGCGCCAGATTCTCGTCCACCGCAAGGGTCATGTTGTCCGGAAAGGGCAAGGCCGTGCCCAGCGTCAGGGTGCCGTCATCGTTGATGCGATACCCCGCCAGCCCGCCGCTGCGGCCCGTCGATGAAAACAGGAACGTCCCGCTGCCGTTTTCATAGGTCATGAAGCGGCCGATGCCCGCGTCCAGCAACGCAAGCCCGGTTCCCGCCATACCGCTGTAAGTCAGCCGCATGCCACACCTTTTCTTTCACCCGCGACCGTCTTCGCGCGCCAACAGCGCGAATGCCGATGCGGCTTCGTGGCAAGATCGGGACTTTCGCGGCGCATTTTCGGCAAGTTGTTGCCGCCGGCAAAAGCTACAGGGTGCGGGGGACAGACCGGGTTTGACAAAACGGCGCCGTTATGTGCCTACCCAAGGTTGTATG
>SKHK01000121.1 GCA_007117005.1 Paracoccaceae bacterium | reverse complement strand
GGGGCGGACGCTGACCGGGCCGCACCGGGCCGACCTGGCCGCCGTCTACGCCGCCAAGGGGGTGCCGGCGGCGCAGTGTTCGACCGGCGAGCAGAAGGCGCTGCTGATCTCGCTGATACTGGCGCATGCCGCGGCGCTGGCGCAGGATACCGGCGCGCCGCCGATCCTGCTGCTGGATGAACTGGCCGCCCATCTGGACCCGGCGCGCCGCGCGGCACTTTTCGACCGGCTGTGCGCTCTGGGCGCGCAGGCTTTCATGACCGGCACCGAACCCGCCCTATTCGCGCCGCTTGGCCCCCGCGCCCGGCATTTCACCCTGACCGACGGGCCCGATGGCTCGATCCTGACAGAAAGCCCCGCACCATGACCCTGCCCGCTCAACGTGTGACCCTGATCACCCTCGGCGTCGGCGATCTGCCCCGCGCACGCGCCTATTACGAGGCGCTGGGCTGGCAACCCGAAGAGGTGCTCGAGGGCGTGGCTTTCTACGATCTTGGCGGGCTGAAGCTGGGCCTTTTCGGCCGCGCGGCCCTGGCCGAGGATCAGGGCCGCCCCGGCGTGGCGCTGGGCACCGGCGCGATGACACTGGCGCAGAACTTCACCGACCAGGCCGCAGTCGACGCCGCCTTTGCCGCCGCGCTGGCCGCCGGGGCGACGGCGCTGAAGGCCCCCGAGCCGGTGTTCTGGGGCGGCTATTCGGGCTATGTCGCCGACCCGGACGGGCATGTCTGGGAATTCGCCCATAACCCTTTCTGGCCCCTTGATGGTGACGGCCGCCTGGCCCCGGCAGAGCCCGCACCATGACCGCCAGCCCCGCCGATCTGGCCTTTTACGCCCTTGCCATCCTGATCCTGTTCCTGACCCCTGGCCCGGTCTGGGTGGCGCTGACGGCGCGCGCGATGTCGGGCGGCTTCGCCTCGGCCGCGCCGCTGGCGGTGGGGGTGGCGCTGGGTGACATGTTCTGGCCGCTGGCCGCCATCTTCGGCCTGACCTGGATCGTCTCGGTCTATGCCGGGTTCATGGAGGTGCTGCGCTGGGTCGCCGTGGGCTTTTTCCTGTTCATGGGCTGGCAGTTGATCCGCCATGCCACGCGCGATCTCTCTGCCGACAGCCGCCTGACCCGCCCCGGCCATCTGGCGGGCCTGCTGGCCGGGGTGACGGTGATCCTGGCCAACCCGAAGGCGATCCTCTTCTACATGGGCGTTCTGCCCGGCTTCTTCGACCTGACGCGCATCACCTGGGCCGATGTGGCGGCGATCCTGGCGATTTCGGTGATCATTCCGATGCTGGGCAATCTGGCCATGGCAGCGCTGATCGGCCGGGTGCGCGCACTTTTGCGCTCGCCCGCCGCGTTGGCGCGGATGAACCGCATCGCAGGCGCCTTGCTGATCGGTGTCGGGCTGGTCATCGCCCTGACGTGAAGGGCGTGCGAGACTACCAAATCTTGTGGCCAGCGCGTGACATTCCCCCCGCGAATGGCTACAAGATGGCACCTAAAATCAAAGGGCACGAGGCATGAGCGCGCAACCCGCCACACAGACCGATTACGGCGCCGATTCCATCAAGGTTCTCAAGGGGCTGGACGCTGTCCGCAAACGCCCAGGCATGTATATCGGCGACACCGATGACGGCTCTGGCCTGCATCACATGGTCTATGAGGTGGTCGATAACGGCATCGACGAGGCACTGGCCGGCCATGCCGATGCCGTGACGGTGATCATCCATGCCGACAGCAGCGTCTCTGTCAGCGACAACGGGCGCGGGATTCCCACCGATATCCACGCCGAGGAAGGTGTCAGCGCGGCCGAGGTCATCATGACCCAGCTGCACGCCGGCGGGAAATTCGACCAGAACAGCTACAAGGTTTCGGGCGGTCTGCACGGTGTCGGCGTCTCGGTCGTCAACGCGCTGTCGGATTGGCTGGACCTGCGCATCTGGCGAAACGGCAAGGAACATCACGCCCGGTTCGAGCGCGGCGATACCGTCCAGCCCCTGACCGTGGTGGGCGAGGCAGAGGGGCGCAAGGGCACCGAGGTGCGCTTCATGGCCTCGCTCGATACGTTTTCGAATCTCGAATACAGCTTCAAGACGCTGGAAAACCGCCTGCGCGAACTGGCTTTCCTGAATTCCGGTGTGCGCATCGTGCTGGAGGATCACCGCCCCGCCGAGCCGCTGAAATCGGAACTGTTCTACGACGGCGGCGTGCGCGAATTCGTCCGCTGGATCGACCGGTCCAAGACCTCGGTCATGGCCGAGCCCATCCATATCACCGGCGAGCGTGACGGCATCGGCATCGAGGTGGCGATGTGGTGGAACGACAGCTACCACGAGACCGTGCTGCCCTTTACCAACAACATCCCGCAGCGCGACGGCGGCACGCATATGGCGGGCTTTCGCGGCGCGCTGACCCGTACGGTCACGAAATACGCCCAGGAAAGCGGCATCGCCAAGAAGGAAAAGGTCAATTTCACCGGCGATGACGCGCGCGAGGGGCTGACCTGCGTGCTGTCGGTCAAGGTGCCGGACCCCAAATTCTCCAGCCAGACCAAGGACAAGCTGGTCAGTTCCGAGGTTCGCCCGGCGGTGGAGAACCTGGTGGGCGAGAAACTGGCCGAGTGGTTCGAGGAAAACCCCGCCAATGCCAAGGTGATCGTCGGCAAGATCATCGAGGCCGCGCTGGCGCGGGAAGCGGCGCGGAAAGCGCGCGACCTGACCCGGCGCAAGACCGCGCTGGATGTGGCGTCCCTGCCCGGCAAGCTGGCCGATTGTCAGGAGCGTGACCCGGCGAAATCCGAGCTGTTCCTGGTCGAGGGCGATAGCGCCGGCGGCAGCGCCAAGCAGGGGCGAAGCCGCCAGAACCAGGCCGTCCTGCCGCTCCGCGGCAAGATCCTGAACGTGGAGCGCGCGCGCTTTGACCGGATGCTCTCCAGCCAGGAGATCGGCACGCTGATCACCGCGCTGGGCACCGGCATCGGGCGCGACGAATTCGACATATCGAAGCTGCGCTACCACAAGATTGTCATCATGACCGATGCCGATGTCGACGGCGCGCATATCCGCACGCTGCTCTTGACCTTCTTCTTCCGCCAGATGCCGGAACTGATCGAGGCCGGGCATCTGTTCATCGCCGAACCTCCGCTGTTCAAGGTCGCGCGCGGCAAGTCAGAGGTCTATCTGAAGGACAAGCCCGCGCTGGAGGATTACCTGATCCAGCAGGGCATCGACGGCGCCGCGCTGCGCCTTGCCTCGGGCGAGGAAATCATCGGCGCCGATCTGGCCCGCGTGGTCGAAGAGGCGCGGCAGGTGCGCCGCAGCCTGGAGGGCTTTCCCACCCATTACGCGCGCGGCATCCTGGAACAGGCCGCCATTGCCGGCGCGCTGGACACCGCGGCGCTGGATGCGGACGCGCAGGGCGTCGCTGACCGTCTGGCCGCCCGGCTGGACCAGATCGCCCCGGAATACGAGACCGGCTGGCAGGGCCGCCCCACCCAGGACAAGGGCTTGCGCCTGACCCGAATGCTGCGCGGCGTGGAAGAGGTGCGACTGCTGGACGGCCCCGTCCTGCGCTCGGGCGAGGCACGGCGTCTGGCGCGCTTCACCGCGTCCCTGCAGGAAACCTATGGCCGGCCCGCGCAACTGGTGCGGCGGGAAAAGGGGCAGGTCATCCACGGGCCGGTGGCGCTGCTGAACGCGGTGCTGACCGAGGGGGAAAAGGGCCTGTCGTTGCAGCGCTACAAGGGGCTGGGCGAGATGAACCCGGACCAGCTTTGGGAAACCACGCTGGACCCGGACGCCCGCACGCTGCTGCAGGTACGCATCGACGATCTGGCCGCGGCCGACGACATTTTCAGCAAGCTGATGGGCGACGTGGTCGAACCGCGCCGCGAATTCATCCAGAAAAACGCGCTGAGTGTCGAAAATCTGGATGCCTGACAACGCTCAGGCGTTATTGAGCCGGAATCCCGTGCTTGCAACTTGCGCCCCGCGCGCTGGCTGCGGATAGTGCACGCAAATTCAGCTTGAACCGGAGATCTCCCGCATGGAGCTTGACGCCGTCAAATCATCCTACCGCCGCTGGGCGCCGGTCTATGACAACACCTTCGGCCGCATCACCCGCATGGGGCGCAAACGCGCGGTGGCCAGCATCAACACCGGCACCGGCCGCGTGCTGGAGGTCGGCATCGGCACGGGCCTGTCGCTGGGCGACTATGCCCCCCATCTGGAAATCACCGGCATCGACTATTCCGAGGACATGCTGAACCGCGCCCGCAACCGCGTAGCCAGCGAAAACCTGACCCAGGTGCGCGAGCTGCGCCAGATGGACGCCCGCTTCCTGGATTTCCCCGATGCCCATTTCGACACCGTGGTGGCGATGTATCTGGTCTCGGTCGTGCCGGAACCGGAACGGGTGATGGCGGAAATGGCGCGGGTCTGCAAACCCGGCGGGCAGGTGATCATCGTCAATCATTTCGCCCGCGAAAAGGGCCCGCTGGCCTGGATCGAGCGCGCCTTCGCGCCGCTGGCCGACCGGCTGGGCTGGCACCCTGATTTCGACCGCGCGCGCATCATGGGCGAGCCCTCGCTGCGCGTGACCGAGGAACGCGGCATGGCGCCGCTCGGCCTCTTCACCTACCTCCGCCTCGAAAAGGGTTGAGCCGTCAACCGATCCTCATCGTCTGTCTGGAAATATCCCGAGGGGGGCAGCGTCCCCCTTCCCGGCCTCGCCTACCCGTTCAGCCGGTCCAGCCGCGCGCGGACGCTCAACCCATGTGCCTGCAGGCTCTCCGATATCGCCAGGCGTTCCGCCGCCGGGCCGATTTCGGCCAGCGCCTGCGGGGTCATGCGCGCAATCGTCGTGCGCTTCATGAAATCCAGCACCGACAGGCCGGACGAAAACCGCGCTGATCGCGCCGTCGGCAGCACGTGGTTCGGCCCGCCGATGTAATCGCCGATCGCCTCTGGCGTCCAATGCCCCATGAACACCGCGCCCGCGTGGCGGATCGCAGGCAACAGCGCCTCGGGGTCCTCGACGCAAAGCTCCAGATGCTCGGGCGCAATGCGGTTGCTCAGCGCTGCCGCCTCGGCCAGATCGCGAACGGAGATCACCGCCCCGAAATCCCGCCAGCTTGGCCCTGCGATCGCGCGGCGCTCCAGCACTTCCAGATGCCGCGCCACCGCCCCCGCCACGGCCTCGGCCTCGGCCGGGTCGGTGGTGATCAGGATCGCCTGCGCGCTTTCGTCATGTTCGGCCTGGCTCAGCAGATCCAGCGCGATCCAGTCCGGATCGCCGGTGCCATCGCCGATCACCAGGATCTCCGACGGCCCGGCAATCATGTCGATGCCCACGCGCCCGAAGACCCGCCGCTTGGCCGCCGCCACATAGGCGTTGCCCGGCCCGGTGATCTTGTCCACCGGCGCGATGCTCTCTGTCCCGTAGGCCATCGCCGCCACCGCCTGCGCGCCGCCGATGCGATAGACCGTATCCACCCCCGCCAGCCGCGCGGCCAGCAGCACCAGCGGGTTGACCACCCCGTCCGGCGTGGGCGCGCAGATCACCAGCCGTTCGACCCCCGCCACCCGCGCCGGGATCGCGTTCATCAGGACCGAGGACGGATAGCTGGCCAGCCCCCCCGGCACATACAGCCCCGCCGCCGCCACGGCAGACCAGCGCCAGCCCAGATCGGCCCCCGCCGCATCGGTCCAGCGCGCATCCTCGGGACGCTGGCGTTCGTGATAGGCGCGGATGCGCGCGGCGGCCAGTTCCAGCGCCACGCGGTCGTCATCCGGCACCTTCGCACAGGCGGCGTCGATTTCCTCGGGCGCAAAGGCCAGCGTTTCCGGCGTCAGGTCCAGCCGGTCGAACCGCGCCGTCAGCGCAATCACCGCCGCATCACCGCGCGCGCGCACATCGGCGATGATCCCGGCCACCGCGTCGTCGACATCCTGCGCCTCTTCGCGCTTGGCGCCCAGCAGGCCGGCGAAAGCCGCGTCGAACCCGCTGTCGCGGCTGTTCAGGAAATGGGGCATGGGCGTGGTCCCGTCATTCGTCCAGAGGGTGGCGCGGCGCGCGCCGCGCCGGCGCGGCATAGGGGCGGGTCACATCGGCCAGATGGACCTCCAGGCATTCGACATCAAGCGCAATCGCCCCGTCCCCGGAAAAGACCAGCGTCACCCGCCCCGGCCCGGCGGGCTGATCCGGCGCCGTCTCGGCCTCGGCCTCGGGCTGATAGGTGACGGCCAGCAGAGACAGGACAGTCTGCGCGTCGCGCCCCTCCAGACCCTGGTGGCGGACCTTCAGCACATCGCCGAAATCCAGCACCGCGCGCACCCGCTCGACAGGGCGCCGGGCGGTATCGGCCAGCGGCTGATCCTCCCAGCGGAAACGGTTCAGCAGCATCGTGAAGCGGCGCTCCCCTGCCCGGTGGCGCAGGTCCGCCCCGGTCAGCACGGCATCCTGCGTCAGCGAGGACAGGACCCGCAGGTCGTCCTGATCGCGTGCAATCAGGCGCAGGGGCCGCTCTGCCCCGTCTTGAAACCGCGCGTCGCTCATCCCTCACGCCTCTTGTCGGCAGCGTGCGGTTCCGCGCTGTCGCCACCTTCGTCCCGCGCGCGCGCCTGTTGCTTCCGCCGCGCGATATTGGCCTTCAACGCGGCCTTCAGGCGGGTAGCGCGGGCATCATGGCCCACGGCGCCCGCGGCGGGCTCAGCCGGTTTCCTGGGGTCGGTCATCGATGTCATCCTGCGCTTTCCCCCCTCTTAGCGCAGGGGGGCAAAAGCGTCCAGATTGCCCTTGCACCGCCGTGAATTTGGGTCTATCCACCCGGCGGATCAACGCTGCGGTAGCTCAGTGGCAGAGCACTCCCTTGGTAAGGGAGAGGTCGAGAGTTCAATCCTCTCTCGCAGCACCATCCCGCCCTTCCCCGATAAGTCAGCGCAGCCGCCGCACGCTGTGGTGCGAATGTTGGTTACACTGACCTTCACGCTTTCTTAGGATCTGCGCGTTCATATTCGGCCGGAAGCAACAGCAAATCGGACCGCATCGCCATGCGCTATCGCCCGCAAAGATGGCCCTGCAGGCTCAGGGCATCGCTGATGATCAAGGGGCAGGAACACAACGTCACTCTGGTTAATGTCAGCCAACTGGGCGCCCGCATCACGGCCGCCGATACGGGCGCGCTGACCAGGTGCGATGATCTTTGGTTGATCGTCGCCGGGCTGCGCATCCCGGCCCGCGTGGCCTGGGCGGATGGCGGCACTGCCGGGCTGCGTTTCGCAACACCGATCCCGCGGAAGACACTGGCGCGACTGCGGGTCGATGGCGCGCCGGCGGAACCACGCGCCAGGCTCGAGGCATCCGCCGCTGGCTGGCCCGGCCCTTTGGTGCAACATCGCAGTGCCGGGACATCGACGTGACGGATCACGGGTGCAACACGACCCACGCGTACCGGCGGGCAATGGCGTAGCAGTCTGGGACCATCATGCTGCGGCGCGCGGCCACAGGTATGGCGTCGCGCGCCGGCGCACTGCAGCCTGCACTGCAGCCACCGCCGCGGCCTGCCTTGACTCGCTTACTGCCCGTGCGCATATCCGCTGAAACGGAGGTTTGCGCCATGTTCATCCAGACGGAATCGACACCCAACCCGGCCACGCTGAAATTCCTGCCTGGTCAGGATGTTCTGGGCAGCGGCACCGCCGATTTCACCAGCCCCGACCAGGCCGCCCCCTCGCCACTGGCGCGCGCCGTCTTCGCGGTGGAGGGTGTGACCGGTGTGTTTCTGGGGTCCGATTTCGTGACCGTGACCAAGGAGCAGGATGTCGACTGGGCGCATCTGAAGCCCGCGATCCTGGGCGCGATCATGGAGCACTACCAGTCCGGCCGCCCGGTGATGGAGGGCGCCACCGATTCCGGCCACGCCACGCAGGACGGGCCGGACGGGGTGATCGTCGAACAGATCAAGGAACTGCTGGACACTCGCGTCCGCCCTGCCGTGGCGCAGGATGGAGGCGACATTACCTTTCACGGCTTTGACCGCGGCGTGGTCTACCTGCACATGAAAGGCGCCTGTGCCGGTTGCCCGTCCTCGACCCTGACGCTGAAGATGGGGATCGAAAACCTGCTGCGCCACTACATCCCCGAAGTGACCGAGGTGAAGCCGGTCGCTGTCTGAACGGAATGCCCGGCAGCGGGAGATGACGAGGGGGCGCCAGATCGGCGCCCTTTTTTCATGCGATCCGTCCGCGCTGAACCGCACCTGCCCCGGCGGGACAAATGCGGACCGGCAATGGAGGAAAATTTGCCCTTGATAATTCCGATACAAAAAGTCAGGATAAGGCCAAGGCCCAGCCATTGGCTGTTCGGCGTCCCCGCGGCGCCGCGCACCTTAGCCCGGCTCGTTTCAGGCGTATCGACGCCCGCAACAGCAAGGTGGACGCCCGTGACCGACAAGCCCGTTCTTTCCCTACCGGCTGCAGCGCCCCTTGCCGCGCGCAGCCAGCACCGAAACAGCAGCGCACAGACAGGCCGGGCGGCACCGTCCGCGACAGCCCGAACCACCGTGGCGCCCTCCGGCACGATGCCCGGCTGCATGCGGCAAGGGGTGCCTGTGCACGCGGCCGAAACTCTGACCGCCGGCAATTCGGTCGCGCATGTCACGCTTGGCGATCAGGTCTATGTGCTGCGCATTACCCGGGCGGGAAAGCTGATCCTGACCAAATAGGCCCGGCCATCAAAGCAAGGCCAGCGTCAGCCAGGGGAAGATGCACAGCAGCAAGAGCACGCCCAGCGCCGCGCCCAGGAAGGGCATGAGCTGCACGAAAATACCCATCGGCTTGGCGCCGGACATCGCGGCGGCGATGTACAGCCCCGCGCCTACCGGCGGTGTCAGCAGACCCAGCACCAGGTTCAGACAGATCACCAGGCCGAACTGCACGGGGTGGATGTCATAGACCTCGGTCGCGATGGGCAGCAGGATCGGCACCACCAGGATCAGCGCGGCAATCCCGTCCACCACCATGCCGACGAAGAGCAAGAGCACCATGATGATCAGCAGGAACATCAGCGGGCTTTGCGTGAAATCGACGATCAGCGCGGTCAGGCGCTGGGGCAGCGCCTCGTAGATCACCACCCAGCCGAACACCGTGGCCGAGGCGATGAGGAAGATCACCATGCTGGATCCGATGGCGACGCGGGTGAAGATAGCCAGAAAGCGGGACAGGTTCAGGTCCCGGTAGATGACCACGCCGATGATGAAGGCCATGACCGAGGCCACCCCGGCCGACTCGGTGGGTGTGGCCACGCCGAACAGGATGGAGCCCACAATGACCACCGGGATCAGCAGCGCCGGCAGGGCGGCCAGCAGGGCCCGGCCTGCCTCGCCCAGGGCCATCCATTCGCCCTTTGGAAATTGCTGGCGCAGACCGACCAGCGAGATGATGAGGAAAAACGACCCGGCCAGCATCAGCCCCGGAATGATGCCCGCGATGAACAGATCTGCGATGGGCCGCTGCGCCAGCACGCCATAGATGACCAGCAGCATCGAGGGCGGAATGATCGGCGCCAGCACCCCGCCCGCGGCGGTATTGGCGGCGGCGAAGTTGCGGCCGTAACCTTCCCGTTCCATCGCCGGTACCATGGCGCGGCTCATCACGGCGATCTGGCTGGCGGCAGAGCCGATGATGGCGGCCATGAACATGTTGGCCAGCAGGTTGATATAGGCCAGCCCGCCCCGAAAGCCGCCGACAAAGACCCGCGCGGCATGGACCAGCCGGCGCGTGGCGCCGCCCTCGTTCATCAACTCGCCCGTCAGCATGAACAGCGGGATCGCCAGAAGGCCGTAGATTTCCAGCCCGCCGAACATCTGCTGGCCGAAGGATTCGAACAGCACATCGTTTCCGCTGGCCCAGATGTAGTAACCTGCCGTGACGATCAGCACGATCGACACGGGCACCGCGCCCAGCAGCAGCAGGAAAAAGACAGCGGCGGTCATGACGTTTCTCCGGCCATGGGTTGGGGGATGTTGCCGCGCAGCGTCTTGATCAGGTTCGACAGCCCGTGCAGCAGCAGACCCAGCGAAAAGACCGGCACGATCAACCAGAACCAGAATTTCGGCATGCCCAGCGTCAGCGCGCGTTCGCTGTAGGTAAAGACGAAAGTTTCGCGCTGGAAGGCGCGGATGTCAAAGCCGACCTGCAGCATCACGTCGGGGCGGAACCAGATCCAGCAGACATAAAGCAGGAAGACAGCGCAGCCCAGCGTCACCAGATCGACGAAGATGTACAACAGGCGCTGCACCTGTGGGCGCACGGCATCGACCACCAGGGTGATCGAGATGGCCTCGCGCCGTTCAATGGCGGCAGAGGCGGCGAGGAAGGCCATGAAGACCATCGCATAGATCGCCGTCTCTTCCAGCCAGAAGACCGAGATGCGCATGGTCCGGGTCACCACATTGACCAGGATCAGCACTGTCACCACAGCGGCCATCACCGCAGCGAAGAACAATTCCACCCTGGCCCAGCCGGCCGAGATTCTGTGCAGCATGACTGCCCCTTACAGACTGTCAGGTGACGAACGCATGGCATGAGAAACCGCGTGAAAGGCCCGTCCTGCAAACCGGTAACGGCGGGGGCGGGCCTGCTGCGCGACAGGGTCGTATGCCCCGGCACGCAGCTGTCGTTCAGCGGGTTTCCTCGGCCACGCGGCGCAGTTCGGCCAGCATCGGCGCCTGCGGGGCCCAGATTTCTTCCCAGGCCTCGATGGCATCGGCGAAGAACTCGGCGTCAAGAACCGAATGGTTGACGCCCTCTTCCGCTGCGGTCTGCGCCATCCATTCCGGGTCGCGTTCGGCATAGGTGTCCAGGATCGTGTCCAGATGGCGGCTCATCATTTCGGAGATGACCGCGCGGTCCTCTTCGGACATGCGCGCCCAGACCCGGCCGGATACCAGCCCCACCATGGGGAACAGCATGTGGTTGCTTTCCATGACATAGGGACCGGGCTCGAAATAGCGCATGGCCCAGATCAGTTCGGCATCCATGTCGATCGCGTCGACCTGGGCATTGGCCAGCGCCTCATACACCTGCGGCAGCGCCATGGGCGTGGCAGTCACGTCGAGCGCGTTGTAGAAATCGCGGATTGGCTCGAAGGGGGTGATCCGGATACGCAGGCCGGCCAGGTCGGAGGCGTCGTTGACGGGGCCGCGGCTGACCAGGTGCCGCATCCCGGCGCTGGCATAGCCGATGCCGACCACGCCCACCTCTTCGGGCAGCACGTCCAGCATGTCGCGCGCCACGTCAGAGCGGATGATCCGCGCGGCATGGGCCATGTCATCGGCCAGGAAGGGCGCATAGAAGGCGCCGAAATCCGGCACCCGGTTGGAAATCTCGGCGATGGTCAGAAAGGCCATGTCCAGCGCGCCGGTCTGCAACTGCTGCAGCATCGCCGCCTCGTTGCCCAACTGGCCGCCGGGGAAGACCTGCAGGCTCAACCGCCCGTCGGACAGTTCCGGCAGTTCCTCGGCCATGCGCACGGCGGTCTGGGACCACACATGCGGCGGCGGGGTGATCATGCCGATGCGCAATTCGGTCTGGGCGACGGCAAGCCCCGGGACAAGCGTTGCCGCCCCCAGTGCCATCGCGGCGAATGTCAGGCGAAGGTTCTTCATGGCTTTCTCCCTGTTAGCCTTGGTGTTGATTCTGCACGGATCATGCCGCGTTGTTACCCTGCGGTAAATACGCCATGCACGATTTACTTTCAAGCTTGAAATAATTTCCGGCGCGCTGCATCAGATCACCAGCGCCGCATCGCGGTTCTCTATCAGCCGCACCAGCGACAGCGCCGTCATGGCCGAGGATTTGGGGTTTTCGGGCAGCGGGTTCGCGGCGATCTCCAGCCGCAGCGCGCCAAAGGCGCCCGCAGCGCTGATTTCGTGCCGGTTCAAACTGGCATCGGGATCGGCCACCAGCGTGATCTGCGTGGCCCCCGGCCCCATGCCCGCCAGCGCCGTGATCAGCGCCACATTGGCATTCTGCGGAAAGCGCGCAGCCGCGTCATCAGCGCTGCCGGTGAAGAATTCAGTAGGTTCGTCCAGCGCGCCCAGATCGCACAGCGCCTCGGCCTCGGTGCCTTTCCAGGCGCGCGGCGGCTTGACGATGCGGTGCTCCACCCGGTCCAGCCCCATCCGCGCGGCCGAGGCCAGAACGCCGATCCCGCCCAGCGCGCCCGCCGGCACGATCAGCCGCGCGCCGGTTTCCCGCGCCCGCGCCGTCAGCGCATCCAGCAAGCCCGGCTGCGCGAAGGCCGAGGTCGAACCCACCGCGCAATCCACCCCCGCACCCAGCGCCGCGCGTGCCCAGGGGGCGACGCTGTCGCGCCCTGCGGCCTCGACCACCAGATCGGCACGCAGGCCTTCCAGCGCCTCCGGCCGGTCGATCAGCCGCGCCCCTTCGGGCAGTCCGGGCCGGGGCACGGCGGCATCGCGCACGCCGACGCCGACAATCCGTGCCGGCGCGCCACGTTCGGCCAGCAGCCGCGCCACCGCCTGGCCGATGGCGCCGAAACCCACCAGCACCACCCGGCTGGTGCGCATTACAGCGTCACCCAGCCCTCGGGCGGTTCCTTGCCCGGGTGGATGGTGCCGCAGTTCGGGCAGGTGCGCGCCTTCTCGTCGCGATAGAATGCCTCATAGACCGGCGGCAGGTCATCGACGATGCTTTCCAGGTCCAGCTCCGCCCGGTGCACCCGCGTGCCGCATTCGAAACAATACCATTCTATCGCATCCAGCGCGCCCTCCGGCCGCGCCGGTTCGATCACCAGCCCGATGGACCCTTCCTGCGGGCGCTGCGGCGAATGGCGCATATGGGCGGGCAGCAGGAAGACATCGCCCTCGCGGATCGGCACGTCGTAGAATCCACCTGTTTGCGTGTCATGCAGCTTCAGCAGCATGTCGCCTTTCAACTGGTAAAAGAACTCTTCGACCGGGTCGTCATGGTAATCCGTGCGCTTGTTGGGGCCGCCGACGACGGTGACCATCAGATCGGCATCCTTGAACACCATCTGGTTGCCCACCGGGGGTTTCAGCAGATGGGCATGCTCGTCGATCCATTTCTGAAAGTTGAAGGCTTGCAGGCGGGCCATGGTGGGTCTCCTTCTCCTCGGGTTCCGGTTCCCACCCTCAAAGCGCCCGACGCGCCCGGGTGGGTGGGTGGGGTGCCGCGTCGGGCGCTGGATAAACTATGCCGCCGGCTCGCGCCGCAGCCTCAGCCCGCAGGCCTCGAACGCCGCCCGCGTCGCCGTCTTCTCGGCCTCGGTCAGCTCCAGCACAGGCGGGCGCACACGCCCCCCGGTCTGGCCCAGCAGTTCCTGCCAGTATTTCTGATGGCTGTGCGGCTTCTCTGCCGGACGCGTATCCCGCAGCGCCCGGCGCAAGGGTTCCAGCGAGGCCGAAATCGACCGCGCTTCCTCATGCCGCCCGGCCAGCGCCGCATCCGTATAGTCGCGCATCCGCCGGTCCGCGGCGGTCTGGATCAGATAGGGCGGCGAGGAACACAGATAAAGCTGCCAGCCAAGCTCGATGATATTGTCCAGCCATTCCTCTTCGGACGCGGTGGAGACGATGATCCGGTCGCCGGCCAGCCGCGTCAGTTCCGCATACATGTCGCGCGGCACGGAATACTTGATCGCCACCACCGTATCGATATCGGCCAGCCGGTTGCACAGTTCGGGGCTCATCAGATAGCCGCTGTCGGGGTGCGACCACAGCGCGATGCCGATATCCACGCGGCTGGCAATCGTCTCGTAATACCGGATCAGCGTTTCGTCCTGCGCCTTGTGGAAATGCAGCACCGGCGCGTGAACGACGATGTAATCCGCCCCGCAGGCCTGCGCGTGGCGCGCCAGATCGATCACCACATCCATGTTCTGGTCAGAGCAGGACATGATCGTCTGCGCCCGCCCGCCCGCGGCATCCACCGCCAGATCGAAACAGCGCTTGCGCTCATCGAGCGACATGGAAAAGAACTCGCCCTGCTTGCCGGCGATGAAGAACCCGTCGATCCCCAGATCGGTGATCCAGTGCTCCATATTCGCGCGAAACCCGGCCTCGTAGATGCGCAGGTCATCGTCAAAGGGCATCAGCGCGGCGGCCCAGATCCCCTTCATATGGGCGAATGCATGGGCCTTGGCGTCCTTGCGGCTGTATCTCATGGGCAGTCCTCCAGATTGTTCATCGCGCGCCACAGCCGCTCTGATGTCAAGGGCAGCGCGAGGTCGCGGTCGGTGAAAGGCGAAAGCGCATCCTGCGCGGCGTTCAGCAGGGCGGCAGGCACGCCGATGCAGCCCGCCTCGCCCACACCCTTGGCGCCAAAGGCGTTGGCGGCGGTCTCGGTGGCGATCTTTTCCAGCCGCACCCGCGCCGGCATGTCCGATGCGCGCGGCACGGCGTAATCCATCAGGCTGCCGGTCAGCAGCTGGCCGTCCGCGTCGATCACCAGTCGCTCCATCAGCGCTGCGCCGATACCCTGCGCCATGCCGCCCCAGAGCTGGCCCTCCACCAGCAGCGGGTTCAGCACCCGGCCCGCGTCATCGACCCAGGTGATCCCCTCCACCATCAGCGCGCCGGTGTCACGGTCCACCGCCACCTCGGCCAGCACCGCGCCGGATGCCCAGGCCTCGCCCGGCGCCGTGTAGGTCTCCGCCACGCTGAGCGGCAGGTGACCGGCCAGCGCCGCGCAGGCCGCCTCCCAGCCCGGAAAGTCATTGTCGCCCAGCAGAGCCAGCACCTTTTCGCGCAGGGCTCGCGCGGCCGCCTGCATGGCGCTGCCGCCAATGGCAGTAGAGCGGCTGGCCAGCGCGCCGATCCCCTGATCCAGCGCCCCGCTATCGCCCTCGCCCACCGTGACCCGGCCCGGATCGACGCCCAGTTCATCGGCCAGCAGCTGCGCAAATGCCGTCTCGCGCCCCTGCCCCTGGGCCGAGGCGCCGGTCAGCGCCTTAAACCGCCCGTCCGGGGTCAAGGTCAGTGACGCCGTCTCCCAACCCCGCCCGCAAGGCTCGACATACAGCGCCAGCCCCAGCCCCACGATTTCGCCGCCCGCGCGCCGCTCGGCCTGCCGAGCACGCTTTGCCGCATAGCCGCTCGCCGCCTCCAGCCGGTCCAGCAGCGCGGCATAATCGCCTGAATCCAGCCGCTCGCCGCTGGGAGTATCATGGGGAAAGGCCCGGATGATGTTGCGCCGCCGCAGGTCGAACGGGTCCAGCCCCGCCGCCCGCGCGGCCTTGTCCATCGCGCGTTCCATCAGCATCGCTGCCTCTGGCCGGCCGGCGCCGCGATAGATGTTGACGGCCGGCAGATCGGTCAGCCGCACATCGACCGCGATATCGACGGCCGCCGCGCTGTAGGGGCCGGGCAGGATGCGGCCCGCGTTCGACACCGGCGCATAGGTCGAATAGGGCATCCAGTAGCCCAGCGCGAAATCGAACCGCGCCTGCAGCCCGGCAATCCGCCCGTCGGCATCCAGCGCCAACTCGGCCCGGCTGGCCGCACCCCGCCCGTGGGTGGCCGAGAGGAACTCCTCCCCCCGCCCCGCCCGCCACGCGACCGGGCGACCCAGCCGCCGCGCGGCAAAGGCGCACAACACATCCTCGGGGTAGATCGAGGCCTTGCCGCCGAACGCCCCCCCCACATCCGGCGCCACCACCCGCAGCGCGGCCCTGTCCATGCGCAGCATCCGGGCCAGATCCTCGCGGGCGCGGTGCGGGGTCTGGGTGGACAGATACACGGTCAGCCCGTCTTCCTCCGGCAACGCCAGCGCCGCGCGGGGCTCCATGGCAAAGGGGGCCAGGCGAGGGTGATCCAGCATGACGGAAACCTGCGTTTCCGCCCTGCCCCGCTGACCGACCTGCCACTCGGTCACCCGATGGCGGCTGTCGGTCGGCGCGTCCTCCTCGGTATCCAGCACAATCGCCTCGGCCGCCTCCTCGGCCGCCGCGCGGCTTTCGGCGATGACCACCGCCACCGGCTGGCCAACCGCCGCCACGCGGCCCTGCGCCAGCACCACCATCGGCACCAGCGGCGCGCCCGGGATCAGCGGATTCACGGCGGCGGGCGGCATCGCGCTCAGATCGTCGGCGGTCAGTACGGCGACCACGCCGGGCATCTGCGCAGCCTCGGCAATATCCAGATCAAGAATGCGAGCCGAGGCGACGGGCGCGCGGAAAACCACCATGTGCAGGGCACCAGCAGGCACCAGATCGTCGGTGAACCGGCCCTGACCGCGCAACAGCGCAGCATCCTCGCGCCGGCGCATGGCCTGGCCGATCCTGCCGCTGTTGCCTTGATCCTTCGCCACCGCGCTTCGCTCCCGTTCCTGTCAGGACAGCAAACCAGATTGCTTTTGATCCGTGAATACGGCGCTTCAGGATAAATTCATTCACTCAGCCTATTAAAGGGCTGGTCCGGCAGATATTTCCGAAAGTCCTGAATCAACCGCTGCGCCACGGCCTGCGCAGCGGGCGAGGGCGCCTTGTCCTGCAGACGCGCCAGCGCGATCTCGCGGCTGACCACCGGCGCGGTCAACGGCACCACCCTGAAATCCCGCCCATGAAAGGCGCTGGCGGCGTAAACAGGCAGAACGGCAACCCCGCCCAGCTCATCCACCAGCGCCAGCGCGGTATGTATCTGATGCACCTCATGCGCCGGGCGACAGACCAGCCCGGCAGCCTGAAACCCCATCTCGGTCAACAGCCGAAGGCCGCTCTCGCGCGTCAGCACAACCACCGTCTGATCGCCCAGAGCCGCCCAGCCAAGGGCGCCGGACGCAGCCAACGGATGGTCGGCCCGCATGACAGCCGCCAGCCGGTCGCGCAGCAAAAGTGTCACGGCCAGCCCCTCGGTCTCGGGCGGAAAGGTACCGATGCCGATCTCGGCCCGCCCGCTGCGCAGCCGGTCGACGATCAGATCGGTGCCCAGATCCTCCAGCCGGATATCCAACCCCGGCAGCACCGCCCCGATCGCCCGCAGCACGCGCGGCAGCACCGTGGCCGCCAGCAAGGGCGGGGCGGCCAGCCGCACCACGCCCCGGCGCAGCGCGGCCAGATCCTGCACCAGCCCCACGGCACGATCGATCTCGCCCAGCCCCGCCAGCGCGGTATCCCGAAACAGCCGCCCCGCCTCGGTCAGGTCCACCCGCCGCGTGGTACGGTCGAAAAGCCGCGTGCCCAGCCCTTCCTCCAACTCCCGCACCGCCTGGCTCAAAGCGGGCTGCGACATCCCCAGCCGCTCGGCCGCGCGCGAGAAATGCCCGGCATCGGCCACGGCGCGAAAGCACTCCAACTGCCGCAGGCTGGGTTTCAACCGGAACACCCTTTCATTTTGCCCCAAATACTCCGGGGGGAGTCCGGCCTCGGCACGAGGCCGGGCGGGGGGCAGCGCCCCCCTTCCCGCTATCCCATCCTGCGCCGCGCGCGGGGTTCGGGCAAGGGCCAGGGCACGACCAGCGCGCGCGGGCCGGTCAGCACCGCCCAGCCCTGCGGCACCAAGGCCATCAACGCCGCGTCATCGGCATCCAGGCCCCCGGTATAGGCGCCGAAAGCCGGCAGAATCAGGTGCTGGTCACCAATCAGAAAAGCCGGGTGCCGGCGGCCCGCCAGCCTGACCGCGGGGTGAAAATGGCCGGACACAACGGGCCCGGCCTCTGTTCCGGGCTGTGCTATATGGCGCAGGCCGAGTGAGCCGAGCGACAGCGCATCCACCTGACTGCCGAACGCAGCCGCGTTGATCGCGCCCATCGGATCATGGTTGCCCGCCACCCAGACCCAGCCGCGCCCAGCAGCAAGACTGGCGAGCATGTTCCGGTCGGCCTCGACCAGACAGGCCGACGGGTCGTCAAAGCCGTCACCGAGCACGATCACCCGCCCCGCGCCGGTTTCCTGCAGCGCGCGCCTTAGGCGGGCGAGCGTCTCGGCATCGCCATAGGGCGGGATCAACCCGCCGCCGCGCCGGGCCAGGCGCTCGGGTTTGCCGAGATGCAGGTCGGCGACGATCAGCGTGTCCTGTTCAGGCCAATGCAGCGCGCCATCGGCGCGGGCGATCAATCGGGCGCCATGGAAGGTGATGGGGTGATGCGGGTCGCTCATGGCGTGGCGCCTGGCGCTGAGCTAGGCGGGGGGCGCTGCCCCCCGTCACGCGTGCCGCGTGACTCCCCCCGGAGTATTTGAGGCAAAATGAAGGGGCGGGGGTTTCGGCTGGGCATGGCGCCGGTATGCCCGGGTCAGCCAAGCGCGTCCAGCCCGGCCTCGGCCATCAGGCGTGCGGCTTCTTCCTCCATCAGGCGTTGCTGGCCACTGCCGGGGACGGGCACGCGGCCGGCCTCCAGCAGAAGCGGCGCGGCGAGAGGGGTGACATGGGGCGCGCGGATGTGGTGCAGGCGCGGGGCGGCGTCCAGCATGGCGGTGATGCGGCCGAAATCGACCAGCCCGCGTTCGGCCTCGGCCCTTGTGATGCGCAGCAGCAGGTGGCCGGGGTCAAAGCGGCGCAGGGTGTCGTAGAGGATGTCGCTGGAGAAGGTCGCCTGCTTGCCGCTTTTCCTTGCGCCGGGCAGGTTGGGGCGGATCAGCCCCGCCACCGTGGCCACCGACCGGAAGGCGCGTTTCATCACCGCGTTGTTGCCCAACCACTCGTCAAAGCCGTCCGTCAGCCCCTGCCGGTCGATCAGGGCAGCCGGGTCGGTGACCGGGTCCAACGACCAGATCAGGAGCGCGTAATCGGTGGCGACAAAGCCAAGGGGGCCGTGGCCCGCGCTTTCCATCCGGCGGCTGACCAGCAGCCCCAGCGTCTGGTTGGCGTTGCGCCCGGCAAAGCCGTATAGCGCCAGATACCAGCGCCCGCCACGGGGAAAAATTTCTGCCAGCAGGCTGCCGGGTTCGGGCAGGGCCGACAGGCGTTTTTGCAGCGCCAGCCAGTCGGCGGTATGGCCGGGCAACGCGGCCCAGGCCGCCGAATCTGACAGGATGGCCTGAACACGCGCGGCCAGTTGCGTGCTCATCGCCAGCTTCAAGCCGGAAAAAACGGCGATCTTCGGCTCCCGCGCGGGCTGGGGGGTGACCTGCACCACCGCCTCGCGCAGGCGGTCGTAGCGCACGGTCTGCCCCCCGATCAGGAAGGTATCGCCGGGCGCGAGGGTGGCCGCGAAAGCCTCTTCCACCTCGCCCAGATGGGCGTTGCGGCTGCGCACCTTCAGCATCGCGGGTTCGGTGATGGTGCCAACATTCATGCGGATATCACGCGCGCGGCGGGGGTCGCGCAGGTGCCATTGCCCATCGCGCTGCGTCAGTTGCTGCCAGCGATCATAGGCGCGCAGTGCGTAGCCGCCGGTGGCGCAGAAATCGAGGCAGGCGTCGAAATCGGCGCGGCTGAGGGTGGCATAGGGGCCGGCCTGGCGCAGTTCGGTGAACAGCGCCTCGGCGTCCAGCGGGCCGGCACAGGCCAACAGCAGGATATGCTGGCAGAGCACATCCAGTGGCGCGGGGGGGCGGGGTTCGCCGTCCAGATCGCGCTCGGCCACGGCCTGCAGGGCGGCGGCACATTCGATCACCTCGAACCGGTTGGCGGGCACGATCCGGGCGCGCGAGGGCGCCGTGCTGGCATGGTTCGCCCGCCCGATCCGCTGCACCAGCCGCTTGACGTTCTTCGGCGCGCCCACCTGGATCACCAGATCGACGGCGCCCCAATCGATGCCCAGATCCAGGCTGCCCGTGGCCACCACGGCGCGCAGATCGCCCGCCACCATCGCCGCCTCTACCCTTTCGCGCGCCGCGCGCGAGAGCGAGCCGTGATGCAGGCCGATGGGCAGGTTCTCGTCATTCTCGGCCCAAAGCGCCTGAAAGAACAGCTCCGCCTGGGCGCGGGTGTTGATGAAGATCAGCGTGCAGCGGGCCTGTTTTACCGCCCGCAACACGTCGCGCACGGCAAAGCGGCCGCCGGTGCCGGCCCAGGGCGGGGGCGCGGCCGTGTCCAGCATGGCGATGTCCGGCGGCGGGCCGGGGGCGGCGTGCAGCACCGGTACGGGGCGGCCAGCGGGGCCCATGAAGCCCGCCAGCGCCTGCGGATCGTCCACGGTGGCCGACAGGCCGATGACGGCCAGTCCGGGCGACAGCGCACGCAGCCGCGCAAGGCACAGCATCAACTGATCGCCGCGTTTTGATTCGGCCAGGGCGTGGATCTCGTCGATCACCACACGCCTGAGACCCGCGAACAGACGCGGCGCCTCGGGGTAGCTGAGCATCAGCGCCAGCGATTCCGGCGTCGTCAGCAGCACATGCGGCGGGTCCACGCGCTGGCGGGCGCGGGTGGCGGGTTTCGTGTCGCCGGTGCGGTCCTCGATGCGCAGTGGCAGGCGAAGGTCGGCCACGGGCTGCGAGAGATTGCGGCGGATGTCGGTGGCCAAGGCCTTCAGCGGCGAGACGTAAAGCGTGTGCATCCCGTCGCCGGGGTCAGCAGACAGCGTGGCGAGCGTCGGCAGGAAACCCGCCAGCGTCTTGCCCGCGCCGGTGGGGGCGATCAGCAGCGCGTCGCCCTGATGCGCCAGCAGCGCCAACTGGTGCGGATAGGCCGCCCAGCCACGCGCCGCGAACCAGCCGTCAAGCGGCGGCGGGATGGACGCGGCAGGGGGCGGATCGTCACGCATGGATGCGGTTCCGGATGGCTTGCCATCTGACTTAGCCCCAAAGCCCGGCATTCAAGCGCCATGGGCGTCTCGGCGGCATCCGGCCGGCAGGGGGGGGCGGCAGGGGGCGGCAGGCGCAGGGTGGT
>SKHK01000078.1 GCA_007117005.1 Paracoccaceae bacterium | reverse complement strand
GGGCGCGCCGGTGCTGACGCTGCAGGGCGTGTCGCGGCATTTCCCCGCGCCCCGCAACTGGCTGGGCCGGCGCAGCGGCCCGGGCACGGATGCGGTGCGCGATGTGTCGCTGACCGTGCGGGCGGGCGAATTCGTCGGTATCGTGGGCGAAAGCGGCAGCGGCAAATCCACGCTGGCCCGCCTGGTGATGGGGCTGGAACGCGCCACGGCGGGCAGCATCACCGTGGACGGGCAAGAAGTGTCCAGCAATTCCGCCGCCGCGCGCATGGCCCGGCTGGGTGCCCTTCAGATGGTGTTCCAGGACCCGCAATCAGCCCTGAACCCGCGGCGCAACGTGCGCAGGCTGGTCACCCAGGCGCTGGAGGCGCTGCGCCGCAACGCGCCCGAGGCCACCGACCCAGAAGCCCGCGCCCGCGCCCTGCTGACCGAGACCGGCCTGCCACCGGATCTGATCGACCGCTTTCCCGTCCAGCTGTCCGGCGGGCAGAAACAGCGCGTGAACATCGCCCGGGCGCTGTGTGTCGCGCCGCGGCTGCTGGTGGCCGATGAGATCGTCTCGGGTCTGGATGTTTCGGTGCAGGCGCAGATTCTGAACCTGCTGATCGACCTGCGCGCCCGGCGCGGGATCGGTTTGGTGCTGATCTCGCATGATCTGGGCGTGGTGCGCTATCTGTGCCAGCGCGTGCTGGTGATGAAGGATGGCGCCGTGGTCGAGGAAGGGCCGGTCGAGGATGTTTTCACCGCCCCGCGCCACCCCTATACACGGCTGTTGCTGGACAGCATCCCCCCCGATGACCCCGACGCCCCCTGGCTGGGCGATGCCGTCGCCGCCGAATGACGTCCCGTGCACCTGTCCCGCGCACCCACCCTGCACAACCCCCTGAACGCCCGGAAGGAAACCGCCCCATGTCCAGACCTGTCGCCGTTACGCCCGACGATATCACCGGCGTGCTGGGCATCCTGCCCGCGCCTTCGGTCCCCGGTGCCGATCACTGGTCCTGCACGCAATCGCTGGCGCTGGATGAGATCGCCCGGATGACGGCGCGCATCAGGGCGGGCGGCATCCGCATCCTGCTGACCGGTGGCAGTTTCGGCGAAGGCGCCAGTCTGACCGAGGACGAACATGTCGCCCTGGCCGGCTGCGTTGCCGAAACCCTGGCCGGCACCCATGGCGGGGATGGGCTGCTGTTCGCCGGTGCCACCACGCTGAACACGCGCGAGACCATCGCCCGCGCCCGCCGGTTGGTCGATGCCGGCGCCACGGGGCTGTTTCTGGGCCGGCCGATGTGGATGGCGCTGGATCACGAGGGCAGCCTGCGTTTCTACCGCGATGTGACCGAGGCGCTGCCGGGCGTGCCGATCATCGTCTATGACAACCAGTTCGCCTTCAAGAACGGGCTGAGCACGCAGACCTATGCCGCGCTGGCCGATATTCCGGAAATCATCGCCACCAAGCACATCGGCGGGCCGGGCATGGCCGACGCGCTGCGTGCGGTGGCCGGGCGCATGAAGGTGCTGCCGGTCGATGCCCAATGGGCCGCCCTGGCGCGCGACTTTCCGGCCGAGACCACCGCCTGCTGGACCGGCAATTGCGCCGATGGCACCGAACCGCTGGCCGCTCTGGCAAGCGCCATTTCCGCCGGCGATCTGGACCGCGCCGATCATGTCTGCGCCCGCATGGTCTGGGCACAGACGCCGATGTTTCCCGGCGGCAAGCTGGAGAATTTCGTCGATTACAACGTGCCCATCGCCCATGGCCGCTTGCAGGGGTCCGGCCTTGTGCGCTCGGGGCCGCCCCGGCCGCCCTATACCGTGGCGCCAGAGGGTCATTGGGAAGGCGGGCGCGAGACCGGGCGGCGCTGGGCGGCACTTTGCGCGGAATTCGCCCCGCCCGGTTCATGACGCCGACGCCGCAGGCAAGGAAAACCGCCGCGCCCAGAGCGCCTTTTCGTCTAGCCTTCGGGGCGGTGGTTGCGCACCCCTTGCGAAGCCGCCCTGCACCGCGGCCGCGCCTCGGTCCGCGATGATGTCATGGCACTTTCGGGTGTCGTAGGCCCCATCGGCAGTGATGGTGCCGATATCCTGATCCGGCGCGATCTGCTCGAGCAGCATGGGCGCAGCGCCCACATTGCTGCTGGTGACCTCGACGGCGTGGATTTCGAGCGTCTCCTCGTCGATCCCGAGATGGATCTTGCGCCAGATGCGCCGCTGGGGGCTGCCATGCTTGCGCGCGTTCCACTCGCCTTCGCCTTCCATCTTGATACCCTTGCTGTCGATCAGCAGCTGCAGCGGCCCATGCGATCCGCGATAGGGGATGGTGACGTCGAGGGTTCTCTGACGACGGCTCAACGTGCCTAAGTCCCGCACCGACCACGGAAGCCCGATCAAGCCCAGCAGGCTCTCCACGAACCCGGTTGTCTGCCTAAGCGCCATGCCAAAGAGCACCTTCAGCGTCAGGCAGGTCTGGATCGTGGCATCGCTGTAGTCAGGCCGCCGGCCGCGATTGCCGGTCGGCGCAGCCTCCCAGGTCATCTCGGGGTTGAACCAGACCGTCAGCGAACCCCGGCGCTTGAGCGCTTCGTCGCAAGCCTGCCAGTTCTTGGTCTTGTAGGTCGGCGGGATGGCTCTGCTCATACCCTCCAGCTGGCATCCTGGATTCAGGACATGAATCCCCCAACACCCCATTTGTGCAACAAAGCACGGTGGCGATACCTCTCGCCCCGCTTCTTGTCCTTGTCTGGCATCCTTGTCGAGCACGCGAGCCACGCATTTCATCCATGCGGGACCCGGCTGCGTTGACATAGATCATCCGCATCGGATCGCCAACATCGCTATACTCTGTTCATGCAGAGCAACTCTGATCGCTTGCCCGTCTTCAAAGCCGAGGCTGTCACCCGGGTCTATCGAAGCGGGACGGTCGAGGTATGGGCCCTGCGCGGCGTCGATCTGTCGCTTGTCGAGGGTGAAATGGTCGTGCTGCTGGGCGCGTCGGGGTCGGGCAAGTCCACTCTGGTCAATATCCTTGGCGGCCTCGATCTGCCCTCCGGCGGGCGGGTCTTTTTTCGCGACCAGGAGTTGAGCGGCGCCAGCGACCGGCAGCTGACGGCCTTTCGGCGCGACCATGTGGGCTTCGTGTTCCAGTTCTACAATCTGGTTCCCAGCCTGACCGCGCGCGAGAACATCGCGCTGGTGACCGAAATCGCCCAGGACCCGATGACCCCGGAAGAAGCGCTTGACCGGGTCGGGCTGGCCAATCGGATGGATCATTTCCCGGCAGAGCTTTCGGGTGGCGAACAGCAGCGCGTGGCCATCGCGCGCGCTATTGCAAAGCGCCCCGATGTGCTGCTTTGCGACGAACCGACAGGCGCGCTGGACAGCAAGACCGGGGTGCAGGTTCTCGACGCCCTGCATCAGGTCAACCGCGACCTTGGCACGGCAACCGTGCTGATCACCCATAACGCCAGCATCCAGCGCATCGCGCATCGGGTCGTTGTGCTGGCCGATGGGCGGATCGTGCGCGACGAGGTGAACCCCACGCGCGTGCAGCCCGGCGAGGTCAGCTGGTGAGGGCGCTTGACCGCAAGATGCTGCGCGATCTGCGCCGGATCTGGGCGCAGGCGCTGGCCATCGCGCTGGTGCTGGGCTGCGGAGTGATGGTGCTGGTGGCTGCGCAGGCCACGCAGGCGACACTGGTCGCAACCCAGGCCGCCTATTACGAGCGTCACCGCTTTGCGGATGTCTTTGCCGGGGCCACGCGCGCGCCCGAAAACATCGTGCAGGCGGCACGGTTGATCCCCGGTGTCGCCCAGGCCGAGGGGCGGATCAGCTTTCAGGCGATCCTCGATATCGAGGGCATGGCCGAGCCCGCAACCGGGCGCATCCTGTCACTGCCTGCGGCAGGGCCCGGGCTGAACCTGCCGATGGTGCGCCTTGGCCGCTTGCCGGACCCTGATCGCGCCGATGAGGTCGCGCTGTCGGAGCCCTTCGCCGAAACCCACGGTCTGACGCCGGGATCACGGTTTCGCGGTATCCTGAACGGGCAATTGCGAGATCTGACGGTGACCGGCTGGGTGCTCAGCCCGGAATTCATCTATACCATGCCCCCCGGCGCCATGATGCCCGATGACCGCCGCCATGGCGTCATCTGGATGAGCGAAGCCGCCGCCGCGGCGGCCATGGACATGAACGGCGCGGTCAACGACATTGCCCTGCGCCTGACGCGGGGGGCGGACGAACGCGCGGTGATTGCCGCGCTCGATCGGTTGCTGGACCCCTATGGCGGCACCGGGGCCCATGGGCGCGACCGTCAGGTGTCGCATGCTTTCCTTGATGGCGAACTCAGCCAGCTGGGCGCGATGGCGACCTATCTGCCGCCGATTTTCCTGATCGTGGCGGCGTTTCTGGTCAATATGGTGCTGGGGCGGCTGATCGCGCTGGAACGTGCGCAGATCGGGCTGATGAAGGCGCTGGGCTATGGGCGCGGCGAAATCGCGCGCCATTACCTGCTGCTGGCGGGGCTGATCGGGGGCATTGGCGTCGGGCTTGGCTGGCTGTTCGGCTGGTGGATGGCCGGGGCGATGATCGGGCTTTATGGCGATTTCTTCCGCTTTCCCTTCATCATCCGCGATTGGGGGACGCAGGCGCTGGCAATCTCGGCCGTGCTGGGTCTGGCCAGTGTCGCGCTTGGCGGGTTGCGGGCGGTCTGGGCCTCGCTCCGTCTGCCGCCGGCCGAGGCGATGCAGCCGCCCGCGCCGCCGCGTTTCAGCCGCGGGCTTGCGGACATGGCCCTGGCGCGCTTCCGGTTCCGCCAGACCACGATGATGATCTTCCGCTCTGTCCTGCGCTGGCCGGGGCGTGCCGCGATCACGCTTTTCGGGGTTGCGGCATCGGTCGGCGTGCTGGTGATGAGCTATTTCATCTTTGACGCGGTCGACCGTCTGGGCGACAGCGTGTTCCAGCAAGCCAATCGCCAGCATGTGACGCTGATGCTGGCCCAGCCTCAGACGGACCGGGCCACGCAGGACGCGCTGTCGCTGCCCGGGGTGCTGCACAGCGAAGGGGCCTATGTCGTGCCCGTGCGCGCGGTGCATGGCCATCGCGCCCGGCTGACCGCGCTGCAGGGCCATTACCCCGACGCGGAACTGGCCCGGCTGGTCGATGATGCGGGGCGCGTCGTCACCCCGCCGCGCGACGGCGTGGTCCTGCCCGAAATGCTGGCGCGTGCGCTTGATATCCGCGCGGGCCAATCGCTGACGATCGAGATGCTTGGCGCGCCGCGCATCACCCTGACCCTGCCGGTGGTCGAGATCATCGCCCAGGGCATGGGGCAGGAAGCCCATATCGCCGCCGAGGCGCTGTTCGCGGCCATGGACAGCGCGCCGCAGGTCAATCTGCTCCATCTGGCCGTGCGGCTGGACCGGATGGACGCCCTGAACGCCGCCATCAAGACCACGCCTGCCGTGGGCGGGCTGCTGGACTGGGCCGAGGTGCGGCGCCAGTTCGATGCGGCACTCAGCGACAACCTGCTGACGATGGTGGGCATCTACACGCTGATCGAGGTGCTGATCGCCATTGGCGTGGTCTATAACGCCGCCCGCATCCAGCTGTCCGAGCGCAGTTATGAACTCGCCAGCCTGCGCGTGCTGGGCTTCTCCCGCGCCGAGGTTGGCTATGTTCTGGTGGGCGAGATCATGTTTCTGACGCTGCTGGCGATCCCGCTGGGCTGGCTTCTTGGGTACTGGCTGGCGCTGGGCCTGGTCGGTGCACTGTCGACCGACATTTTCCAGATCCCGTTTCACATCACCCGCCGCACCTTTGCCCTGGCCGCGCTGGCGGTGTTTCTGGCGGCGCTGGGGTCTGTGCTGATGGTCCGGCGCAGGCTGGACCGGGTGGATTTGGCCAGCGCGCTGAAAGCGCGCGAGTGATGGAGGCGAAGAGCATGAGCATCCTGCGCAAACTGGGTCTGGGGGCGGCGGGCGCGGCACTGCTGGCGGCGGTTGCCTGGGGGCTGTGGCCGCAGCCGATGCCGGTCGATCTGGCCCCGGTCACGCGCGGACCGATGCAGGGCACCATCACGGCTCAGGGCGTGACCCGTGTGCGCAACCCTTATGCGATCACTGCGCCCATCACCGGCGCAGCTACAAGGTCCCCTGTCGAAGTGGGCGATCAGGTGATTGCCGGGGAAACGGTGCTGGCGGTGATCCAGCCCGCTGACCCGGCACTTCTGGATGCCCGCACCCGCGCACAGGCCGAAGCTGCCGTGGTCGAGG
>SKHK01000108.1 GCA_007117005.1 Paracoccaceae bacterium | reverse complement strand
GGTTCACGCCGACCGAGGCCGGGGCCATCGCCTGCCTCTATGCGCTGCTGCTGGGGCTGGTGATCTACCGCGACGTCAGCTTGCGCGACGTGCTGGATGTACTGGCCCGCACCGTGCGCTTCACCGCCATCATCATGTTCATCATCGCCATCGCCACCTTCTATGGCTGGCTGCTGGTGCGGCTGCGCATCCCGCAGGAACTGGCCATGTTCCTGGCCGGGGCCGATCTGGCGCCGCTGACGGTGCTGTTCCTGCTGGCAGGGTTCTTCCTGATCGTCGGCTGCTTCATGTCGGTGGTCGAGGCGGTGCTGATCTTCACGCCGATCTTCATGCTGACGGTGCAGATGCTGGGGATCGACCCACTGCATTTCGGCGTGTTGATGGTGGTCACGCTGTCGGTGGGGGTGATCACGCCACCCTTCGGCAATGTGCTCTTCGTGCTGGTCGAGATCACGGGCATGCGGTTCGAACAGGTGGTGGTGTCGGTCCTGCCCTTCCTCATCCCCATCCTGTGCGTGATCGTCGCGCTGATCCTGATGCCGGGGCTGGTCACGGCACTGCCCGAGGCGATGCGTTAAAGGGCTGCGCGAAAAACCGCGCCCTACCCCGCCCGCGCGGCCCTGAGCACCCGCCACAGCCCCGCGCCCGCCACCGAACCCGCAAAGAACGCCGCCGAGGCCGACACGATGGACGGCCCCGCCGGCGTATCCAGCCGCAGCGACATCGCCAGCCCCAGCAGCACCGCCGCCGCTCCGAAACCCACCGCCACCAGCGCCATGCCTTCGGGCGAGCGGGCATAGATGCGCGCCGTCGCCGCCGGGACGATCAGCATGGCGGCGATCAGCAGCGCGCCGACCACCTGCAGCGCCACAGCCACCGTGACCGCCAGTGCCAGCACCAGCACCAGCCTTTCGCGCCCCGGGTCCACCCCGGCGCCGCGCGCCAGATCGTCGCTGAGCGTGGCCAGCAACAGCGCCGACCAGCGCCAGATCATCAGCCCCAGCACCAGCGCCGCGCCGGCGCCGATCAGCCACAGATCGCGCGCGCCCACGGTCAGGATGTCACCGAACAGATAGACGTTCAGGTCCAGCCGGGCGCGCGGCAGGAAGGACACCGCCACCAGCCCCAGCGCCAGCGCCGAATGCGCCAGCACCCCCAGCGTCGTATCCACCGCCCAGCCCCGCCCGGCCAGCAATGATACCAGCGTCGCCATGGCCAGCGCCGTGAGCAGCGTGCCCAGATAGACCGAGGCCGAAAACGCCAGCGCCAGCGCCACGCCCAGGATCGCCGCATGGGCCGTGGCATCGCCGAAATAGGCCATCCGTCGCCAGACCACGAAACAGCCCAGCGGCCCCGCCGCCAGCGCCACCATCACCCCCGCCAGCGCCGCGCGCAGGATGAAATCGTCAAGGATGATCAAGGGTATCATGGGGCGGTCTTTTCCTGCGGCGCATGGTCGTGGTCATGGGCATGATCATGCGCGTGGTCATGGTCGTGGTCATGGTCATGCGCGTGGTCATGGTCATGCCGGTAAAGCGCCAGGGCCCCGCCCGTGCCCAGCCCGAACAGCGCGCGATATTCCGGCGCGGCGGACACCACCGAGGGCGTGCCCTCGCAGCAGATATGCCCGTTGATGCAGATCACCCGGTCGGACGCGCTCATCACCACATGCAGGTCATGGCTGACCGACAGCACCGCGCAGCCGATCTCGGCGCGCAATTCGGCGATCAGTCGGTAGAACCCGGCGATACCGGCCTGATCCAGCCCCTGCGTGGGTTCGTCCAGCGCCAGTAGCTGCGGCCGCCCGGCCAGCGCGCGCGCCAGCAGCACGCGCTGGAACTGCCCCCCGGACAGCGTGCCCATCGCCTGCCCCGCCAGATCCGGCACGCCGACCCGCGCCAGCAGCGCGGCCACCTGACCCGCGGGCATCGGCTGATGCAGGGTCAGGAAGCGCGCCACGGTGATGGGCAGCGTGGGGTCCAGATGCAAACGCTGCGGCACATAGCCCAGCCGCAGCCCGCCCGGGCGCGTCACCTGCCCGCGCGCCACCGGGATCATGCCCAGCACCGCGCGCAGGAAAGTCGATTTGCCGGACCCGTTCGGCCCCACGATGGTAACGATCTCGCCGGGCCGGATGGCGAAATCGATATCGCGCAGCACCGGCGGCGCCGCCCCATAGCGCACCGCCACGCCAGAGGCCGCAATCAGGGGCGCGGCCCCCGGGGCGCCCTCGGCCGGCCCGGTCAGGGTCACGGGGCGGTTCATGCCGGCTGGCCTGCCCGCCCCTGCGCGCGGCATTCCGGGCACAGGCCCACAGCCTCGACACTGGCGCGTTCAATGGCAAAGCCGGTGGCCGCGGCCGCGCTGTCAAGCGTCGCGCGCAACTCATCCGCCGGGATCTCGGCCACTGTCTTGCAGCCGCTGCAAACCAGAAAGGCCGCGTGGTGAGCCTCGCCCGGATGGTCGCAGGCGATGAAGGCGTTGAGCCGCTGGATACGATGCGCCAGCCCGTTCGTGACCAGAAAATCCAGCGCGCGATAGGCCACGGGCGGCTGATGGCCAAAGCCCTCTTCGGCCAGCCGTTCCAGCACCTCATAGGCGCCCATCGCCGCGTGGCGTTCCAGCAGGATCTCCAGCACGCGGTGGCGCACCGGGGTCAGGCGCAGCCCGCGCTCGGCCGCCACGCGCCGGGCCAGCGCCAGCGTGCCGGCCACGCAGCGCGCGTGGTCATGGGGGCGAAAGGCAGCCGGGGCGGCAGGGTCGGTCATGGCATAAGCCCGCTTGGTCGGTTGACTTGTGATAACATAACAATTACCTCCCATCCACCCGGACAGAAAGCCAACGGAGGCCCCCATGCGCTACACCAGACTGACGCTTTGCACCAGTGTCCTGGCCCTTTCGGCCGCCGTGACAACCCTGCCCGCACGGGCCGATGCGCCGTCGGTCATGGCCGACATTCCGGTGACGCATGCGCTGGTGGCAACGGTGCTGGGTGATCTGGGCAGAGTCGATCTGCTGCTGGACCGCGGCGCCGACCCGCATCATTTCCAGTTGCGCCCAACCCAGGCGCGCGCGCTCAGCCAGGCCGGGCTGGCCGTCTGGCTGGGCCCGGAGATGACGCCCTGGATGGTGCGGCCGCTGGCCAATCTGGCCGATGGGGCGGCGCTGAACCTGCTGGCGGTAGAGGGCGTGCACCTGCAGCCCTACCAGCCGATGCGCCTGCTGGGCGCCGCGGCAGAGGCGGCCGAGGAACATGCGCATAGCCATGGGCATGACCACGAACACGATCACGGCCATGACGACCACGACCACGGGCATGATCATGACCACGATCACAGCCATGACGACCACGACCACGGGCATGATCATGACCACGATCACAGCCATGACGACCACGACCACGGGCATGATCATGACCACGATCACAGCCATGACGACCATGACCACGGGCATGATCACGACCACGGTCACAGCCACGACGACCATGACCACGGGCATGATCACGAACACGATCACGGCCATGACGACCACGACCACGGGCATGATCATGAACACGGTCACAGCCACGACGACCACGACCACGGGCATGATCACGAACACGATCACGGCCATGACGACCACGACCACGGGCATGATCATGACCATGATCACGGGCACAGCCATGCCCATGGCCCGGACGATATCGACGTGCATGCCTGGATGGACCCGGCCAATGCCAGCCTCTGGCTGGGCGCGATCGCCGAGCAACTGGCCGACCTGAGCCCCGAACACGCCGACGCCTTCCGCGCCAATGCCGAGGCCGGACAGGCCCGCATCGCCGAGATGCAGGCCGAGGTCGAGGCGATCCTCGCCCCCGTGCAGGACCGCGGCTTCGTCGTCTATCATGACGCCTATGGCTATTTCGCCACCGCCTTCGGGCTGAACGTGCTGGGTGCGATCACGCTGGGCGATGCCGCCGCCCCGGGCGCCGCGCGCCTGTCGGCCATTCGCGCCAGCCTGATCGATTCCGGCGCCGTCTGCATCTTCCCAGAGGTAAACCACCCCGACGCCTATGTCAGCCTGGTGACCGGCGATACCACCCTGCGCGTGGGCGAACCGCTTGACCCGGCGGGGGTCATGCTGGAACCCGGGGCCGATACCTATGTCACGCTGATGGTCAACATGGCGCAGACCATCGCCGACTGCCTGGCCGACCCCGAATAAGCCACGCCACATGGGGGGCGCATCGCCGCCCCCCTTGACCCCTGCCCCGCGCCATGGCCCCATGACCCCATGTGCGGCCGCTTTGCCATAACTCTGCCTGACGACGCGATGGCGCAGCTTTTCGGCGCTGCCCCGGCCAATGATCTGCCGCCGGTGCCGCGCTACAATGTCTGCCCCACGCAGCCCGTCGCCACCGTGATCAGCCGCCAGGGCACCCGCCATTACGGGCCGATGCGCTGGGGCCTGATTCCGCGCTGGTACAAGCACCCCACCGACGGGCCGCTGCTGTTCAACGCGCGGGCCGAGACGCTGGCCACAAAGCCTGCCTTTGCAGAGGCCGCGCGCCAGCGCCGCTGCCTGATCCCGGCATCGGGCTTCTACGAATGGACGAAGGAGGGCGAGAACCGCCTGCCCTGGTACATCACCCGCGCCGATGGGGAGCCCCTGGTCATGGCCGGGGTCTGGCAAAGCTGGCAGGGGCCGGAAGGCGCGCGGGTGGCGAGCCTGGCCATCGTCACCTGCGCCGCCGGCCCGGACATCGCGCATCTGCATGACCGCAGCCCGGTGATCCTGCCGCCGGATGACTGGGCGCTATGGCTGGGCGAGGCAGGCCACGGCGCCGCAAGGCTGATGCAGTCCCCGGGCGCCGGCACCCTGCACAGCCACCGCGTGGACCCGGCGGTCAATGCCAACCGGGCAGAAGGGGCGGCGTTGATCGCGCCGATCTGACCCTGCCATCCGTGAAAGCTGTGTGACAAAGGGGCATTGTCGCTTGCCTGCCCCACCCCTTTCAGGCTTTCATCGCGTCCAAGGGGCAGGGGGGGCACGCCAGAATGGCCGATATCAGCATGACCGAGACCAGCAAGACCCGGCGCATCTGGGGCTGGTGGATGTTCGACTGGGCCAACCAGCCCTACAACATCCTGCTGCTGACCTTCATCTTCGCGCCCTATTTCACCTCCTTCGTGGCGCCGGACCCGGTGACGGGCCAGGCGATGTGGGGCTGGATGCTGGCCATTTCCGGCGTTCTGACAGCGCTTTTCGCCCCGATCCTGGGCGCGATTGCCGACAATTCGGGCCGAAAACGGCAATGGATCCTGCTGTGGTCGGCGCTCTATGTCGCCGGCTCCGCGGCACTGTGGTGGGCAGTGCCCGATGCCGACACCACGACGATCATCCTGATCCTGGTGGCCTTTGCCATCGGCATGGTGGGGCTGGAATACGGCATCGTCTTCACCAACGCGATCCTGCCGACACTGGGCAAACGCTCGGAATGGGGGCGGATATCGGGCACCGGCTGGGCGCTGGGCTACATCGGCGGGCTGGTATCGCTGGTGATCATGCTGGCGCTCTTGGCAGAGGGCGACGACGGCGTCACCCTGATCGGCATCGAGCCGGTGCTGGGCCTCGATGCGGACGCGCGCGAGGGCACGCGCGCGGTGGGGCCGTTCTCGGCGCTTTGGTATATCGTCTTCGTCATCCCGTTCTTCCTGTGGGTGAAAGAGCCCCCCACCCCGCAAAGGGCCAGGGGCGCGGTAAAGCGCGGCCTGCGCGAGTTGAAGAATACCCTGCGCGCCTTGCCGGGCCGGCGCAGCCTTTTTGCCTATCTCGGCTCGTCGATGATCTATCGCGACGCCCTGAACGGGATCTACGCCTTCGGCGGCATCTACGCAGCCGGCGTGCTGGGCTGGTCGATCATCCAGATCGGCGTCTTCGGCATCCTGGCCGCGGCCGTGGGGGCCGTGGCCTGCTGGATCAGCGGCAAGCTGGATTCGCGATTCGGGCCCAAGCCGGTGATCATCGCCATGATCCTCTTGCTGATCGGCGTGTGCAGCATCATCATCAGCACCGACCGGACCATGGTGCTGTTCATCCCGGTCGAGGCCGGATCCACCCTGCCCGATATCGTCTTCTACATCTGCGGCGCGCTGATCGGCGTGGGCGGAGGCAGCCTGCAGGCGGCCTCGCGCACGATGATGGTCCGCCAGGCCGACCCCGAACGGATGACCGAGGGCTTCGGCCTTTACGCGCTGTCGGGCAAGGTGCTGTCCTTCCTGGCGCCGGCGCTGATCGCGCTGGCCACCATGATAACCGAAAGCCAGCGCCTGGGCGTGACACCACTGATCGGGCTTTTTGCGCTGGGACTCGTCCTGCTATACTGGGTCAAAGCCGAAGGCGAGCCGGAATTCAGATGACCCTCACCTGCCGCCGCACGCGCACCCTGCTGGCGTCTTTCCTTGCCCTTGCATGGCTGGCCGCGCCTGTCCCACCCGCCGCCGCACAGCAACTGGCCAACCAGTTGTTCGGCGCCCATGCCCTGCCTTCGCTCGCCCGCCCGCAGGCTATCGGCTCCTATGCGCGGGGCTGCGCGGACGGGCTGGTGGCGCTGCCGGAAACCGGGCCCACCTGGCAGGCCATGCGCCTGTCGCGCAACCGCATGTGGGGCCACCCCGAGGCCATCGCCTATGTGCAGGACCTTAGCCGCGAGGCGGTGCGCATCGGCTGGCGGGGGCTCTATGTCGGCGACATCAGCCAGCCACGCGGCGGGCCGATGACCTCGGGCCATGCCAGCCACCAGATCGGGCTCGATATCGATATCTGGATGCTGCCGCCCCAAAGGCTGGACCTGACCCGCGCGGAACGCGAATCGATCAGCTCGATCTCGGTGCGCACGCAGGACCAGCGCAACGTCAACAGCAACTGGACGGCGCAGCACCACGCCCTTCTGCGCGCCGCGGCCTCGGACCCGCGGGTGGACCGCATCTTCGTCGCCGCCGCGGTAAAGCTGGAGATGTGCCGCACCGCCACCCCGGCCGACACGCCCTGGCTGCAACGCATACGCCCGGCGGTGGGCCACAACTTCCACTTTCATGTACGCCTGCGTTGCCCGGCGGGATCGCGCCATTGCGAAACCCAGACCCCCACGGTGGCGGAACTGTCGAACGGCGGCAACGGCTGCGACGACACGCTGAGGTGGTGGGTGACCGACTTCCTGGACCCGCCGCCGCGCACCGAACGCGAACCCGCCCCGCGCCGCCGCCACCCGCGGGAATTCACCATGGCCGACCTGCCCCGCCAATGCGCCGAGGTCGTCACCCGCGACTGAACCGCAGAAATGCAAAGAGCCCCAAACGGGGCCCCTTCATCTTGCCTGAAATCCTCTGGGGGGAGCCCGCGCAGCGGGCGGGGGGCAAAGCCCCCCCACACCGCCCGTATCAGCCCGCCGCGGCCACCGCCCGGCGGGTCATCACGCCCACCAGATGCGCGCGGTATGCCGGCGTGCCATGCAGGTCACCGATCATGCCATCCGCCGGCACCGACAGCCCGTCCAGCGCCTCGGGCCGGAAATCGGACGCCAGCGCCGCCTCGGCCTCGGCCCAGCGGAAAACGCCTTCCTCGGACGCGCCGGTGATCGCCACGCGCACCCCATCGGCGAATTTCGCCACATAGGCCGCGGTCAGCGCAAAGCGCGAGGCCGGCTGCAGGAATTTCGCATAGGCCGCCTTCTGCGGGATGGGGAAACGGACCGAGGTGATGATCTCGCCCTCCTCCAGCGCGGTGGTGAACATGCCCTGGAAAAAGTCATCCGCGGCAATCTCGCGCCGGTTGGTCACCACCGTCGCGCCCGAGCCCAGCACCCCGGCCGGATAACAGGCCGACGGGTCGTTATTGGCCAGCGAGCCGCCCAGCGTGCCCATGTTGCGCACCGACGGATCGCCGATCTGACCGGCAAGCGCCGCCAGGCCCGGGTAATCCGACGCCGCCTCGGCCGCGACGGTGGCATGGGTGGTCGCCGCGCCGATCACCAGCGCATCACCTTCCCGGCTGACGCCCTTCAGCGCCGCAATCCCCCGAAGGCTGACCAGCACATCCGGCGCGTTCAGCCGCTGCTTCATCGACGCCAGCAGCGTCTGCCCGCCCGAAAGGGGCTGCGCCCCCTCCTGGCCCAGCGCTGCCACAGCCTCGTCCAGCGAGGCGGGTTTCACGAAATCAAAGGCATACATATCCCGACCCCTTTCTTATTTCTGCATTGCCGCCCAGACGCGCTGCGGCGTCACGGGCATATCGACATGGCTGACATGGCGGTGGCCGCCCCGGTGCAGCGCATCGATCACCGCATTGACCACCGCCGGCGGCGCGCCGATGGCCCCGGCCTCGCCACAGCCCTTGGCGCCCAGCGGGTTATGCGTGCACAGCGTGAACTGGCTGTGATCCACGGTAAAGCCCGGCACGTCATCGGCCCGCGGCATGGTGTAATCCATGAAGGACCCGCTGAGCAGTTGCCCGTTCTCGTCATAGACGCAGTTCTCGGTCATCGCCTGGCCGATCCCCTGCGCCAGGCCGCCATGGACCTGCCCCTCGACGATCATCGGGTTGATCACGGTGCCGAAATCGTCGGCGGCCGTGAAGTTGACGATATCCACCTTGCCGGTCTCGGGGTCGACTTCGACCTCGCAGATATAGCAGCCGGAGGGGAAGGTGAAATTGTTCGGGTCGTAGAAGGCGGTCTCTTCCAGGCCCGGTTCCATCTCTTCCAGCGGGTAGTTGTGCGGCACATAGGCCGCCAGCGTGACCGAGGCCCAGTCGATGGACTTGTCCGTCCCCGCGACCGAGAACTTGCCGTCCTTCAGCTCGATATCCTCGGGCGCGGCCTCCAGCAGATGGGCGGCGATCTTCTTGGCCTTGTCGATGATCTTGCCCGTGGCCTTGACCAGCGCCGAGCCGCCCACGGCAATGGACCGCGACCCGTAGGTGCCCATGCCCATCGGCGTGTTGGCGGTGTCGCCATGCACCAGGTCGATCTGGCTGGCATCGATGCCGATCATGTCGGCCACGATCTGCGGAAAGCTGGTCTCATGGCCCTGGCCGTGGCTGTGACAGCCGGTCAGCACCGAGATCGAGCCGGTGGCGTTCACGCGCACCGTCGCGGTCTCGTACAGCCCTGCGCGGGCGCCCAGCTGGCCCACCAGGTTCGAGGGCGCGATGCCGCAGGCCTCGATATATTGCGACATGCCGATGCCGCGCAGCTTGCCGCGCTTGGCGGCCTCGGCCGCGCGGGCCTCGATCCCGGCATAGTCGGCCAGCGCCATCGCCTTGTCCATCGTGGCGTGGAAATTGCCCGAATCGTATTCCAGCGCCACCGGCGTCTGATAGGGGAACTGGTCGGGGTTGATGAAGTTCTTGCGCCGCAGGTCGGCAGGCTCGACCCCCAGTTCGCGCGCCGCCTTGTCGATCAGGCGCTCCAGTTGGAAGGTCGCCTCTGGCCGCCCGGCCCCGCGATAGGCATCGACCGCCACCGTGTTGGTGAAGACCGCGCGCACATTCACATGGATCAGCGGCGTGGTGTAGGGGCCGGCCATCAGCGTGCCATGCAGCCAGGTGGGGATCGAGGGCGCGAAGGTGGACAGATAGGCGCCCATGTTGGCGATGGTCTTCGAGCGCAGCGCCGTGAACTTGTGATCGGCATCGAGCGCCAGTTCGACCGTGCTGATGTGGTCGCGCGCATGAGCGTCCGACAGGAACGCCTCTGACCGGGTGGAAGTCCATTTCACCGGCCGTTTCAGGATCTTGGCGGCATGGGTGCAGAAGGCTTCCTCGGCATAGTGATAGATCTTGGACCCGAAACCGCCGCCCACATCCGGCGCCACCACGCGCAGCTTGTGTTCGGGCAGCGACAGCACGAAGGCGCCCATCAGCAGCCGGATCACATGCGGATTCTGGCTGGTCGTGTACAGCGTGTGCTGATCCGCCCAGGGGTCATAATCGCCGATGGCAACGCGGGTTTCCATCGGGTTGGCGCACAGCCGGTTGTTGATCAGGTCCAGGCTGACCACATGCGCAGCGTTCTTGAACGCTTCGGTCACCGCCTCCAGATTTTCCTCGCCCAGCGACCAGTCATAGCACAGGTTCGAGGTCAGATCGTCATGCACCTTCGTCGCGCCGTCCTGCAGCGCGGCGACCATGTCGACCACGGCGGGCAGTTCCTCGATGTCCAGTTCGATGGCCTCGGCCGCATCGCGGGCCTGTTCCAGCGTCTCGGCAACAATGCCGCAGATCGGATCGCCGACATGGCGCACCTTGCCCTCGGCCAGGATGGGGTGTTTGGGTTCCTGCATGGGCTGGCCGTGCCGGTCGGTCACCTGCCAGCCGCAGGGCAGGCCGCCGGCGGCGCTGAAATCTGCGGCGGTGAAGATCTTGATCACGCCCGGCATCGCCTCGGCCGCGCTGGTATCTATGCCGTTGATGCGGCCATGCGCGACCTCGCTGCGCAGGAAATGCACATAGGTCTGTCCGCGCAGGTTGATGTCATCCGTGTAGCGGCCGTTGCCGGTCAGAAACCGTGCGTCCTCGCGCCGTGTCGTGCTGGCGCCAATTCCACCGTCTTTTGGCATGTCTGCCTCCCTTTACCCTGTCGCCACGGGCGACAGCCAGCCAGTGCGCCGGCGATCCGCCCTTGTTGTTCGCCTGCAGCGTCGGCCTATTTCGTTCCGCCGGATGGCAGCCCGCCTTCTAGCGAGTCCCAGATCTCGGCCAGGCTGTTGAGCACCGTCTGCCGGTCACCGCGCTGCCCGGTACTGTGGATCGTCATCAACACCACATCGGACATGTTGCTGCGATAGGGGCAGGCGATCTGCACATCCACCGGCCCTGGCCGCAGATGAAACGCAAAGGCCGACCAATCCCCGCTGCTGATGTCACTGCTGCGCCCGCCGGTGCGGTCGACATAGATCTGCAAGGTCTGCAGCGCGCGCGCCAGGCAGTCCTCGTAATGCCCGCCGGCGCCCAGATCACGGGTCAGGAACCCGTTTGCGAAGGCGCTGGCCGGCAGCGCCACGCATAGCGCCGCGGCAAGTACCATTCGTTTCATCATCATCCGTTCACTCCGCTGCTACGGCCCCCAGGCTGCCGACATCCTGACCCGACGCGGCCAGCACTGCCTTGACAATGTTGTGATAGCCCGTGCAGCGGCAGATGTTCCCCTCCAAGTAATGGCGGACCTCTGCCTCGGTCGGTTTGGGGTTTTCCGACAGAAGGGCGGCCGCGGCCATCACCATGCCCGGCGTGCAGAAGCCGCATTGCAGGCCGTGATGATCCTGGAAAGCCTGCTGAATGGTGCCCAGGCTACCATCGGGGTTGGTCATGCCCTCGATCGTGGTGACCTCGGCGCCGTCCATGTCCATGGCCAGCACGCTGCAGCTTTTCACCGCGCGGCCATCGACCAGCACGACGCAGGCCCCGCATTGCGAGGTGTCGCAGCCGATATGGGTGCCGGTCAGCTGCAGCCCCTCGCGCAGGTACTGGGCCAGCAAGGTCCGCCCCTCTGCCGGGGCAGAAACGGATTTGCCGTTTACGGTCATGGTTACAGTCGTCATTCAAGCCTCCCTGTTCTGGGGGCAGTAAAGCACGCAAATTCCGATCCGCCAATGCCGGATTTCATCCCGCGTGCTGCCGGCGGCGGTGGCTGGGGAGGGCTGTCTGCCCTCCCCAGACCCCACCCGAGGATATTTTCAGACAGACGATGGGGGCGAGGCGGCGATTCGGGGCTATCCGGTTTGACGCCGGGGCCTTGGGCGCTGGGGAATTTCCTTCAGAAGCCCCCCCACGCCCATCCGCATGATCGCCGCGCCATCGACCGGGACGCCGCAGATCAGCCGTTCGATAACCCAATCCGCGCCGTTCAGCGCCGGAGAGCGCGCACAGCCTGGCAAGCCAACCACCGGCAGACCCTTGATATCGCCAAGAAAAAGAAGGTTTCCGGGATCGACCGGCATGCCGTAATGCGCCACCTGCCCGCCCGCCTGGCGCAGGGCCTGCGGGGCCACGTCATGGCTGTCCGAAGTAGCAGAACCGGTCAGAATCAGCACGAGTTCCGCGCCCGCCCGCGCCGCCTCGGTGATTGCCCTGGCGAGCGGCGCCTCGGCATGGGGCACGTGGCGCGCGGGTTCCAGATCGACGCCCAGGCGCGCCAGTCGGTCAGCCGTCACGTGCCAGCCCTTGTCGCCGGGGGTGCTGGCCGGCGCCGCGCCAACCACGGTTTCGATCAGCGCGGCCCGGCGCATCACCGGGCGGCGCAGGTAAAGCGCGCCCTGCCCTGCCGCGCAGGCCGTGTTCAACGCCGCGCCCGGCACGGCATAGGCGATGATCTTGACCGTTGCCACCATGCCGCCCGGTTCCATCCGGTGCCAGGGCGGGACGGTGGCCAGGGTGATGGCCGGATCGATGGTGTTGAGCGCGTGCACCGCCTCGGCATCGACGCGCGCCAGCCCGGCCTGCGCGGCGATCACATTGACGCGCCCCGTGCCCACCGCCTGCAGGTCCAGCCCGGCCGCGCCCGGGTCAGGCACCAGCGCCCGGGCAAGTGCCTGCGCGGCCGCGTCCTCGTCGATATCGCCGTCATCCAGCCGCGCGACGGTCACGTGCTCGGCGCCTGCAGCGCGCAGCGCCGCAATATCCGCGTCCGTCAGGCGCCGCCCCTTGCGCAGCCGGCCGCCGCCGGGCAGCGGGTGGGAATGCGCCAGCACCGTTCCCGGCGCCTGATCCAGAGGAACGGGGCCGAAGCGCATCAGCCCTGCCGCAGGGTCTGGGTGATCTGCGCCATCACCGAGACCGCGATTTCCGCCGGGCTGCGCGCGCCGATGGCCAGGCCCACCGGGGCGTGGATACGCGCCAGCGCGGCCTCATCGACACCGGCCGCGCGCAGACGGTCCAGCCTTTTGGCATGGGTGCGGGTGGAGCCCAGGCAGCCCAGGTAGAAGGCCGGCGAGCCAAGCGCCGCGATGATTGCCGGGTCATCGAGCTTTGGATCATGGGTCAGCGTAACCACGGCCGTGCGGGCGTCCGGGGCCTGGGTGGCCAGCGCCTCGTCCGGCCAGTCATGCACGATGGTCGTGCCGGGAAAGCGGGCGGGCGAGCCGAATGCCTCTCGCGGGTCGATCAGTACGGGGTCGTAGCCCGCCAGCCGCGCCATGGGCAGGAGAGCCTGGGCGATATGCACGGCGCCGACGACCAGCAGGCGCAGGGGCGGGTTGAAGACGGCGATGAACTCGCCGCTCTCCTCCTCGGTGCCCGAACGGTCGGCGCGAAAGCGGGCGGCGGCGGCGGGGTCTTCCGGGCCGATCAGGCGGCGCGCCCAGCCATCGGGCTGGATACCGTAGGCAACGGGCTTTCGCGCCGCGCGGGCCGCGGTGATTCGCGCCAGCATCGCCTCGGGCAGGCGCGCGCCCTCCTCGCCCAGCGGTTCGACCAGCACGCGGATTGTGCCGCCGCAGGCCAGACCGACCGAAAAGGCATCCGCGTCGCTGACGCCATAGGTCAGCAGCCGGGGGCGGCCGTCCTGCAGAGCATCCAGCGCCTCGGCCACCACCGCGCCCTCGACACAGCCGCCAGAGACCGAACCCGCCATCTGCCCATCCCCGGCGATGGCCAACTGCGCGCCGGGTTGGCGCGGGGCCGAGCCCCAGGTCTGGATGACGGTGGCGAGGGCTGCGCCCCGGCCGGCACGATGCCAGTCCAGCGCGGTTTCCGGGATCAGGTCATGGTCCATGGGCGGCCCTCCTTGTACCTGAATATGGCGCGCAAGATCGATGGGCGCCAGATGGGGACAGGGCGAAATCGGTTCCTCTGGCGTCTGCTTGCGCCGGGATGGGTGATCTGCAACGGTCTGCACCATGACGCAAAGATGAACGAAGCCCATGCATGAATGCCTCGGATCCTCTTGCCGGCCCGCTGGCCGATAGGTTCGCCCCCCGCACTGAGGCGCCGGTCTTCTGGCCGGTGCGGCTGCGCCGGGGCGTCGGGGTGCGGGGCTGGTGTTGGGGCTGACGGTGCTGGCGGTGAGCCTGGCGCTGGAGCATCCCGCCGGGATCGGCGGCGCGCTGGCCGATCCACAACCGATCGCCTGGGGCCGGGCGCTTTTCTTCGCGTTGTCGCTGGCGCTGCTGGTGGAATTCGCCGCCCATATCCCGCTTGCCGCGCAACGTGATCCGGCGGCGCTGCGGGGCGCGCTGATCTTGGACCCAGCGCAGCACGCCCGGCTGAGCGCCGCGCTGGTCGAACAGGCACCGCGGGTCACGGCGATGCATGCAGCGCTGGGCGCCGGCCTGGGGCTGGCGCATGCGGGGCTGGGCTGGGGGTAGGTTTTACCGCGGCGCCGGGGGTGGCACTGGGTAAAGTGCTGATGCGGTGCCTGATGATGCAGACCGGGGCGCTGGTGGTGGGCAATGCGCAACTGTTCGCGGCGCTGGGCGCGCAGGCAACACGGGCCGCACCCCTGACGCCGGAGCGGCTCCACCCCTTCCTGCGCGCCGCGCTGCGCCCGATGCTGCTGATCATGAGCCTGCTTGCGGCCTATCCGCTGATGCTGCTGGCGCAGCCCGGCTGGCAGGCCGATACGCTGCTGGGTCCAGCCGCGACGCTGGCACTGGCGGCGGTCTGGTTTCCGCTGCGCGGTCCGGCGGCTGGGATGAGACGGGCGCGGGATGCGGCACTGGCGCGCGTGGAGGCGCAACTGGCCGATGCCTGGGACGGGATGGCGCAGGAAAGGGGGGCCGAACGACTGGAGGCGCTGCTGGCCCTGCGCGTGCGGTTGCAGCGTGCACCCATCCTGCCTCTGGCCGTTCCGGGACTGGTGCGCGTGGTGCTCTACCTGGCGCTGCCCATGGCGACGTGGACGGGCAAGGGCTTTGGCGAGGCGGTGCTGAACCGGCTCTTCGGCGGTTGAGCGATACATGGCCCGAAAGCGTGACCCAAATGCCTTGAAACAAGGCATTTGCAAGCGATTTGCTTCAAATCGCTTGGCCCCTGGCCACGCCGGGCGCCGCCCCCCCCAGCGCTTCAGCTGCCATCAGCCGCGCCTTTTCACCCACATCGCCGGGGTCGGACAGGGCCTGCGCCAGTGCTGCCAGCGACGCTACCGAATGCCCGGCGCGAAAGCTGTCGACATGGGGCAGCATCGCGCGGATACCGCCCGCCCGGGGCAGAAACCCGTCCCAGCGCAGCAGCGGGTTGATCCAGATCACCCGGCGCGCCGAAAGCTGCAGCCGCTGCATCTGAAAGGCCAAACGGTCCGGCGCGCCCCGGTCCAACCCGTCCGAGATCAACAGCACCACCGCACCCTGCCCCATCACCCGGCGCGACCAGTCGCGGTTGAAATCTGCCAGGCAATCGCCGATGCGCGTGCCGCCCTGCCAGTCCTGCGCCTGCTGCCCCGCCGCCGCCAGCGCCGCATCGGCATCGCGCCGGCGCAGGTGGCGGGTGATGTTGGTCAGCCGCGTGCCGAAGGTGAAGGCATGCACCGCCGCCCAGCCCCGATTCTGGCCCTGCCCTTGCCGGTTGGCTACCGCATGCACGAAATGCAGCACCATGCGGGAATACTGCGCCATCGAGCCGGAGATATCGCACAGCACCACCAGCGCTGGCCAGCGCGTGGCCGGGCGGCGGCGCGCGATGGTGGCGATTTCGCCGCCGCTGCGCAGGGACGCGCGCAGCGTGCGCCGCCAGTCCGGCCGGCGCCCGGCATTGGCCGCGATCAGCCGTCGCGTGGGCAGAGGCTGCACCGGCAGCGCCAGCCGCGTCAGCATGCGTTTCGCCGCCTGCGTCTCTTCAGTCGACATCTGTTCGAAATCCATCACCCGCAGCCGTTCCTCTGACGAGGCGGTCTGCGAGGCGTCGATCTCGATGGGTGTGTCGTCCTCGTCCTGGCCCTGCGGGTTTTCCGGCCGGGGCGGCTCTGCGCCGTCCAGCAATGCGCCCGCCGCGCGTTTGGCCGCGTCGGCGGCGGCCTGTTCTTCTTGCGTGCCGCGGATCGAGGGCAGCATCAGCGACATCATGTGTTCCATGAAGCGCGGATCGCGCCAGAACAGCCGGAAGGTCTGCGCGAAGACCTGCCGTTCCTCTGGCCGGTTCACGAAACAGGCATGCAGAACCCAGTAGAAATCGGCCTTCTTCGTAAAGCCCGCCGCCGCCACCGCCTCGATCGCCGTCATCACCCGGCCCGGCCCGATGGGCAGCCCCGCCCGGCGCAGCGCACGGGCGAAATAGGTGATGTTATGGGCAAGCTTGCCGTCTTCGGGCAGGGGCAGATCAGGATATTCGGGCATCATGTTTACCCTTGGCGCGGGCGGCGGGCGCCGGGGGCGCTGCCCCCGGACCCCCGGAGTATTTGGGGCAAGGTGAAGGGGCGGGTCAGGGTCCGTTTCAGGCGGGTTCGAGCGATTGGCGGGCCTCGTCCAGCAAGCGTTTCGCCTCCATCCCCTGCAGGCGGGCGATATCGTCCTGGTATTTCAGGATCGCACCCAGCGTGTCGGCGATGACATCTGGCGAGAGCGTCAGCACATCGAGCGCGAGCAGGCATTTCGCCCAGTCGATGGTTTCGGCGACGCCGGGTTTCTTGAACAGGTCCTCGGTGCGCAGCCGCTGGACGAAGGCCACGACCTCGCGCGAGAGGGTCTCGGCCGCTTCGGGCACGCGGCTGTGCAGGATCTGCATCTCGCGGTCGAAATCGGGGTAATCGACCCAGTGATAGAGGCAGCGGCGCTTGAGCGCGTCATGCACTTCGCGCGTGCGGTTCGAGGTCAGGATCACGATGGGGGGTTCGGGCGCCTTGATCGGCCCCAGTTCGGGGATGGTGACCTGGAAATCCGAGAGCGCCTCGAGCAGGAAGGCCTCGAAGGGTTCGTCGGTGCGGTCGATCTCGTCGATCAACAGGACGGGCGCGCCGCCGGGCTGCGGGCGTAGGGCCTGCAGAAGCGGGCGTTCGATCAGGAAATCCTGGGTGAAAAGCTCGCGCGTCAGGGCCGCGCGGTCCGCGCCGCTGCCTTCGGCGGCGCGAATGGCGATCATCTGGGCCGCAAAGTTCCATTCATAGACCGCCGAGGCCGTATCCAGCCCCTCGTAGCATTGCAGCCGGATCAGGCGGCGGCCCAGCGCCAGGGCCAGCGCCTTGGCGATTTCGGTCTTGCCGGTGCCGGCCTCGCCTTCCAGAAACAGCGGGCGGCCCAGTTTGAGCGCCAGAAAGGCGACCGTGCCCAGCGCGCGCCCGCAGACATAACCCTGCCCGTCCAGCGCCGCCTGAACGCCGTCGATATCCTGCATGTCGCCGGTGACCATGATGATCCGCGCCCTCCCTGACTGCCGCGTCTGCATGGTTGCGGCCAAGGCGCATGCGGTCAAGCCCCGGCGGCGGATTTATCGTCGGCCCGGTTTAGCCCGCCTCAGCCCGTGTCACCCTCGCCCAGCACCGGCGCGGGACCGGCCGCGGCCAGCCGCGCCCCATCGATGACGAAGGGCGAGCGCACGCCGCGATGAGCGCCGAGGTCCAGTTCCATCCCGCGCGCGCGCACCTGCGGATCGGCGAAGACCTCGTCCATCGTGTTGATCGGACCGGCGGGCACGCCAGCGGCCTCGCAGGCCGCCAGCAACGCGGCTTTCTGCCAGCCGCGCGTGGCGTCCTCCAGCGCGGCGCAGAGCGTCTCGCGCTGCATCACGCGGTCGGCATTGCGTGCGTAATCGGCGCTGTCGGCCAGGTCGTCGCGCCCCAGGATACGGCAGAGGCGCTGGTATTGCGCGTCATTGCCGGTGGCGATGATGATATGCCCGTCGGCGCAGGCGAAGACCTGATAGGGCGCCAGATTGGGGTGGATATTGCCCGTCCGCCCCGGCGCCGTACCGGTGGCGAGGTAGTTCATCGCCTGATTGGCCATGATGGCGACCGCGCTGTCCAAAAGGCTCATGTCGACATGCGCGCCGCGCCCGGTCTGCCCGCGCTGGTGCAGGGCGGCCAGGATCGCCGTGGTGCCGTAGATGCCGGTGACCAGATCCGTCACGGCGACGCCGACGCGGTGCGGCTGCCCCTGAACCGGGCCGGTGATCGACATCAGCCCCGACATGCCCTGGATGATGTAATCATAGCCCGCGCGGGACGCATAGGGCCCGTCCTGACCGAAGCCGGTGATCGAGCAATAGATCAGCCGCGGGTTCAGCGCCGACAGGCTGGCATAATCCAGCCCGTATTTCGCCAGCCCGCCCAGCTTGAAATTCTCGATCAGGATATCGGCGTCAGCGACCAGGGCGCGGACCTTTTCCTGCCCCTCGGGCGTGCGGAAATCGGCCACGACGGACCGCTTGCCGCGGTTGGCAGCGTGGAAATAGGCCGCGACCTGCCCGCCCTCGCGCTCGATGAAGGGGGGGCCCCAGCGGCGGGTGTCATCGCCCTCGGGTGCTTCGACCTTGATGACCTCGGCGCCCAGATCGGCCAGGGTCTGGCCCGCCCAGGGGCCGGCCAGGATACGCGCCAGTTCGATCACGCGCAGCCCGGCAAGCGGGCCTTTTGTGGCGGCGGTCCCGGTCATTGCGCGGCTGCGGCGGCTTCAGTGGCGGCGGCGATGGCGGTCTGGAACTCGGCAAAGCTCATGTTGCCGTGCAACTCGCCGTTGATGACGAAACCGGGGGTCGAGCGGATGCCGAATTCCTCGGCATTCTGCTGATAGACCGCCATCAGCGCTGTGGCCATGTCACGGTCCGACAGGCAAGCGTCAAGCTGGTCATTGTCCAGCCCCGCGCGTCGGCCGATGCGGCGCAATTCGTTGGCGACGCTGGTGCCATCGCCCGCCCCGGCCCAGCGGCGCTGGTCCTCGTAGATCATCTCGATGATACCGTGATACCGCTCCGGCCCGCCGCAGCGCGCCACCAGCGCGGCCCACAGACCCGGCGCATCGAAGAACACCTCGCGCTTGATGAACCGAACCTGGCCGGTATCAACGTATTCAGCCATGATCTGACGATAGACGCCCTGATTGAAGGTCGCGCAATGCGGGCAGGTCAGGGACGAGAATTCGATGATGGTGACCGGCACGGCCGGATCGCCCAGCACCATGTCGACGACCAGGCTGGTATCGACGTCATCCGCATCGCTGGCGCGGCCGGCATCGGCGGTCTGGTTGTCCGGCGCCTCGGTGGCAGCGGGGTCCTGGGGCAGCGTGACCTGCGTGGCGGGGCCGGTTCCGGCGCCGGTATAGATCAGCGCCCCACCCGCAACCAGGGCGGCCACACCGGCGATCAGGGTCAGTTTGCGGTTCATGCGATATCCTTTCCGAAAGCGGTCAGCACGGCGTGTCGATGACGGTGCTTCTGGGCCGGCGTTTCAATGCCTGTGTGTCAATGCCTGTGAGGCGGCTTGCCGCCCCCCTTCTGCATCCCCTGCAGATTGTCTGCAAGCCTGTCGAGCGCGGCGCGCAGGTCCGGATCGGCCACGCCATCGGTCAGTCCGGCCAGCACCGCGCGCGCACGGCCCAGCGCCTGGCCAGAGGGCGGGGCAATATTGGACGTCTCAGCCGGCGCGCCGCCCCCCTTGTCCCGCATATCAGCAGGCGCCTGGGTGAAGGCCGCCTGCGCCTCGGCCAGGCCGGGCGGGGCAGAGCCGATCTCACCCGAGGTCTGGGTGACGCGGATGCGCGCGATGGCGGCATAACCGTATACCGCGTTGATCCGTTCCTTCAGGCGCGGCAGTTGCATCTGCACCATCGGCGCCGCGGCACCAGAAGTCAGCAGCGTCAGCGTGGCGCCAAATCCCCCCTCGGCATAGCTGACGCGCACCGGGCGGCACAGAGGGGCCAGATCCGGCCCGGCGATCTCGGCCCAATGGGTCAGCACCCTGGAGCTGGCAAAGCCGCGGCTTTCACCGGCGTTGCGGATCGGACCGTGCAAAAGGCCCGCGGCAGGCTCGAACCCGCGCATGCGGCGGCCGGGCGGGGCATTGGTGCCGCTGCCCTTTCCCGTGCTACCCTTGCCCGTACTGTCGCCGCGTCGTTTCATCATTTGCTTTCGTCTGGCAGTGGTGGCAAGCCTGCGCCTGCCGCGCCCTGTGCTGGCATCATTCTAGCCGCTTCGCCGCCCGGCGCCAGTGTTCACAGTGAAAGGTCGCTAAAGAATGCGTGACAGCCCCGCCCTGCCCGGTGCCGGCCGCATCGCCCCGCTGTTGCTGGCCTGGTATGACCGCGCGGCGCGTGATCTGCCCTGGCGCGTGGGCCCGGCGGCGTGCGCGACGGGGGTGCGGCCGGACCCTTATCGCGTCTGGCTGTCCGAAGTGATGCTGCAACAGACCACCGTCGCCACGGTGCGCGACCGCTTCACCCGCTTCACCACGCGCTGGCCGGATATCCACGCGCTGGCCGCCGCACCGGAAGAGGCGGTGATGGCCGAATGGGCGGGCCTGGGCTATTACGCCCGCGCCCGCAACCTGGTGGCCTGCGCGCGGGCGGTTGCGGCGGGGGGCGGGGCGTTCCCCGATACGGCCGAGGGCCTGCGCGCCCTGCCCGGCATCGGCGCCTATACCAGCGCCGCCATCGCCGCCATCGCCTTTGACCGGGTCGAGACGGTGGTAGACGGCAATGTCGAGCGCGTGGTGGCGCGGCTGTTCGCGCAGACCGACCCGCTGCCGGGGGTGAAAAAGCACCTCGCTAATCTGGCGGCCACCCTGACCCCGGCGCGGCGGCCCGGCGATTTCGCGCAGGCGATGATGGACCTGGGCGCCACGGTCTGCACCCCGCGCCGGCCGCGCTGCGATACCTGCCCGCTGGCCGGACCTTGTGCGGCCCGCGCGCAGGGCATCGCCGCCACCCTGCCCCGGCGCAGCCCGCGTGCGGCGAAACCCCT
>SKHK01000176.1 GCA_007117005.1 Paracoccaceae bacterium | reverse complement strand
CGGGCCGACGATGACACGCCCGCCCGCCGCGCGGGGCTGGGCGCGCGCCCGGCGGTGGTGGTGCTGGACCCCGGCCATGGCGGCATCGACCCCGGCGCGGTGCAGGGCGACCTGACCGAGGCCGCCCTGATGCTGACCTTTTCGCGCGAACTGGCCGACACCCTGCGCCGGCGCGACGGGTTCGAGGTGGTCACCACGCGCGCCGATGACAGCTTCGTGTCGTTGGAACGGCGCTTGCAGATCGCCCGGCGCGCGCGGGGTGACCTGTTTCTGTCCCTGCATGCCGACAGCCTGCCGGAGGGGCAGGCCCATGGTGCCACCGTCTTTACGCTTGCCGCCGAGGCCAGCAGCGAGGCATCGGCCCTTCTGGCCGAACGCCATGACCGCGCCGATCTGCTGGGCGGCGGGGTTGACCTGCGCCTGGCCGAGGATTCACTGGCCCGCGTGCTGATGGACATCGCCCGCACAGAAACGCAGCCGCGCACCGACCGGCTGGCCCGCGCGCTGATCGACGGGATCGGTGGCGCGGGGCTGCGCATGCATCGCCGCCCCTGGCAGCAGGCCGATTTCACCGTGCTGCGGGCGCCGGACATCCCCTCGGCCCTGCTGGAGGTCGGCTTCATGTCCAGCCCGCGCGACCTGGAACGCCTGCAGGATGCGGAGTGGCGCGCGCGCATGGCCATGGCGCTGGCCGATTCGCTGCAGGGCTGGGTGGCGGGCGAGGTCGCCCTGGCCGCGCCCACCCCCTGATGCCGGCCTTTGGGCGCATCGCCCGGCTGCCGCCCCATCAAAGCCGCGCGAGCCGCCGGCGAATACGCGCCGCGCCGCCCTTGCACGTTTTGACCCCGGCGCGCCTATGGCATAAGAAAGAGCCGCACACGGAACCGGAGTGGCTGGCTTGATACGCGCTTTTCTGTCCCTCATCGGGGGGCTGTTCAGTTTCCTGGTCATGGGGATCATCTTTTCCGCGCTCACGGTGGGGGCGGTCATCTGGATGTATGCCCGCGATCTGCCCAGCTATGAGCAGCTTGCCAGCTACAGCCCGCCCACGATCAGCCGCATCTATTCCGGCGAGGGGCGCCTGATCGACGAATTCGCCCAGGAGCGCCGGCTCTTCGCGCCCATCGACGAGATACCGGAACTGCTGCGCGCGGCCTTCATTTCGGCCGAGGATCGCAATTTCTACGAGCATCAGGGCTTTGATCCCATGGCGATGGGGGCGGCGCTGCGCGATGCCATCGTCAGCCGCGGTCAGACCCTGCGCGGGGCCTCCACCATCACCCAGCAGGTCATGAAGAACTTCCTGCTGTCCGGCGACCGCACCGGCGAGCGCAAGATCCGCGAGATCATCCTGGCCTGGCGCGTGGAACAGGTGCTGTCCAAGGATCAGATCCTTGAACTCTACATGAACGAGATCTTCCTGGGTCAGAACAGCTATGGCGTGGCAGCCGCCGCGCAGACCTATTTCAACGCCACGCTGGACGAGCTGGAACTGCATCAGATGGCGTTTCTGGCGTCGCTGCCGCAGGCGCCCAGCGATTACCACCCCGTGCGCGCGCGCGAGCGTGTCACCGCCCGGCGCAACTGGGTGCTGGGGCAGATGGCCGACAACGGCTACATCACCCGCGAAGAGGCCGAGCACGCCCGTGCCCAGCCGCTGGAAACCGTGCAGTCCGGCGATATCCCGGCCTTCCGGCAAAGCCTGCCGCCGCGCGACTACTTCACCGACGAGATCCGCCGCCAGCTTTCCTCGACCTTCGGCGAGGCGGAGTTCTTCACCGGGGGGTTGTCGATCCGCGCGACCGTGCACCCGGAGTTGCAGGGCGTGGCCGCCCACGCGCTGCAGCGTGCGCTGGAACGCTATGACCGCCAGCAGGGCCGCTGGCGCGGCACCGGCGAGACCCTGCCGGCCGAGGCGCTGGAAAACGAAGAGGCCTGGCGCTCGGCGCTGGCCCGCGTCAACGTGGCGCGCGACATCACGCTGGACAATCGCTGGCACCCGGCCGTGGTGCTGGAGGTCAGCGCGGACCGCGCGCGGCTGGGCATCGAAGGGGTGGACGAGACCGGCACGGTGGAACGCGCCGACATCGACTGGGCGCGCGGCTCGCTGGCGGACAATCTGGACGTGGGCGACGTGGTGCATGTGCGCGCCGTGACGCGTGACAGCGACGGGGCGTTTGTCCGCTGGTCCTTGCGCCAGGTGCCAGAGGTGCAGGGCGGTTTCATGGCGATGGATGTGAACACCGGCCGCGTGATCGCCATGCAGGGGGGCTTCAGCTATCAGCATTCGGTGTTCAACCGCGCCACCCAGGCGATGCGCCAGCCCGGTTCGGCCTTCAAGCCCTTTGTTTATGCCGCGGGGCTGGATTCCGGCTTTTCGCCTGCCACCATCGTCATCGACGCGCCGATCGAGTTGGAAAGCGCGGGCGGTCAGATCTGGCGGCCGACCAATGCCTCGAACCGGTTCTACGGGCCGACACCGGTGCGCACCGGCATCGAGATGTCGCGCAACCTGATGACCGTGCGTCTGGCGCAGGAGGTCGGCATGGATTTGGTAGCGGGCTATGCCGAACGCTTCGGCGTATATGACCGGATGCAGCCCTTCCTGGCCAATTCGCTGGGCAGCCAGGAGACCACGCTGTTTCGGATGGTCGCCGCCTATGCGATGTTCGCCAATGGCGGCGAACGGGTGGAGCCGACGCTGGTGGACCGCGTGCAGGACCGTTGGGGGCGCACTGTTTATCGCCATGACCAGCGCCGCTGCGTGGAATGTGACGAGGCCGCGCTGCCCCCCGGCCAGGCGCCCTGGGTGGTCAGCCAGCGCACGCGGGTGATGGATGCGGTGACGGCCTATCAGCTGACCTCGATGCTGGAGGGCGCGGTGGTGCGCGGCACCGGGCGCAACGCGCGGCTTGATGTGCCCGTGGCCGGCAAGACCGGCACCACGAACGAGGCGCGCGACGTCTGGTTCGTGGGCTACACGTCGACCATCGTGGCGGGCTGTTACATCGGTTTCGACCGGCCGCGCCCGCTGGGCCGTGGTGCCTCGGGCGGGGGGATGTGCGCGCCGGTGTTTCAGGAATTCATGCGCGAAGCCGTGGCCGAATTCGGCGCCGGGCGCTTTGCCGTGCCTGACAATGGCCGCTTCATCCGCATCGACCGTTTCTCTGGCGAGCGGCTGAACGATGACGCGACGGGGTCGCATGTCGTCGCCGAGTTCTTCCGCACGGGCGAAGAGCCTGTCTTTGGCGTCGGCGCGCTGGTCGATGGCGGTTTTGCCATGGGCGCGGAACTGCCGCTTTTCGCCCGGGACGAGCGCCCGGCAGAGGTTGATGAAACAATCGAGACAGGCGACGCGCCGGCGCAGGCCGAACAGCCTGCCGGCATGGGCACGCTCAGCACCGGCGGGCTGTACTGAGCCGGACCGCGGGCGCTGGCGGCGCCGAGGCCGGGCGGCGGTAACGAAGCCGGGAAACGGCCTTGATCTTCCGGTGTTGCCTTTGTCGAACAGGGGAGCGGAGCGCCTGCATGGGCGCTCCCCCGCGTTTCGTTTCTCATTTTTCGCTCTGGTCTGACCTGCCGGTTGTGGCGCTGCGGCCCGCCGGCATTTGCCTGGGGGCGCGCAGCGCGCTGACCGGGGCCGGTATGGCACGGCCTTGACGCGGTAGCGCAAGTGCCGTGCGACAGGCCCCCTGCCAGCCTGCCCGGGCAGGCCTGCATGGAACAGCGAGAGGGAGCCGGGCGAGACTGTGGAGAACGAGACAGTGACGATTGCGCAGGCAGTCATGCCCCCGCGTTTCGGCGCTACTTTTCAATCGTCGGACGGCCGCGCTCACAAAGCCGCGGCCCAGCTTCGTGCCGGACCGGAAACCCCTGTCTCTTTCGGAACGCCGCTCAGCGGAAGGCGTGCAGCCGTCCGTCGCGACCCAGCACATACATCACGCCACCGGCCACGATGGGCGCCGAGGCCGCGCCGCGCGGTACTTCCAGTTCCACGGCCACGTTGCCGCTGACCGGATCGAAGCCGCGCAACGGCCCGTCGCCCGATGCTATCCAAAGCCTGCCGCCGGCCAGAACCGGGCCGTGCTGCGGAAAGATGCGGGCCTGCCGCCGCGGCCGGTCAGAGGCGAAAAGCGGCAGCTCCTGAACCCAGATCGGTTGCCCGTCGCTGGCATCGAGGCGCATCAGGCGGTTTTCGTCGCTGATCAGAAAGACCGAGCCGCCGACGGGCCAGACCGGGCCGTTCGTCCCCTCGCGCGCGGACCATAGCTGTGTGCCGTTGCGCGCGTCGATGGCGGCCAGGCGCCCGGCCTGGTTGCCGGCGTAAAGCCGGGTGCCGTCGATGACCGGATCGCCGGTGATGGCGGCGATATTGGCCCGCGCCACGCCTACGCGGCGCCCGGCCAGAACACTGGACCAGCTTGGCGCGCCGTTGCCGCGCCGCATGGCGACCAGTTCGCCCGCCTGAGTGGGGAAGATCACGTTGTCGCCACTGATCGCCGGCGCGGCACCGCGTGCATTGATCGCCAGCGCGCTGGCGCCGGCGCGTGTCCAGTCCACCTGCCCGTTGGCGATGTCAAAGGACCACAGCGTGCTGTCCGTGGCGCTGACGAACAGCCGGTCGCCCTGCACGGCGGGCGGGCTGGTCACCGGCGCGTCCATGCGGTGGCGCCAGATCGTCTGCCCGTCCTGCGCGTTCAGCGCCGTGACGAAGCCATGCGCCGAGGTCACGTAAAGCCGCCCGCCCGCCAGTGCCAGCCCGCCGCCCGAGGCGGTGGGGTTGCGCGACCACTCTGGTGTCAGGTCGCGCGACCACAGCACTTCGCCGGTGCCGGCATGGGTGGCCTGCACCCGCGCCAGCGCGTCCAGTGTGTAGACCCGGCCGTCGCCGGCGACGGGGTCGGTGGTCAGCGCCCGGCGCCGGGCGTCACCCGCGCCGATCGGCACCGACCAGGCCAGCGTCGGCTGCGCCGACAGCGCCGGATGGCCCGGGCGCGCCCCGGCCTGTCCCTGGCGGTGTGTCCAGCCGGCATTCGTGGCCTGCGCGGGCAGGGTGATGGGCAATGCGCGGTTTTCCGGCTCTGCGCCGCCGCCCCAGGGCGCGCGGATATCCACCCGTTCGCCGGGCAGGATGAATTCGCGGTTGCACCCGGCAAGTGCCGCCAGCGCCAGCAGCGCCAATGCCGCGCCGCGCGCCCGGTTAACACCATGCCGCGCCGGGGCTGCCCCGCGCCGCGCTTTCACTGACCTGCTGCTCACCGCCATGTTCCTTCCCTTGGCCGCCCGCCGCAGGCACCCTGTCCTTGCCGGGCGGCGCGGCTCATCACCCCGGCTCAGCCGAAATCGGTCTCGCTGCCACCCAGGATCAGTATCATCTGCTCCACCCGCTCGCGCATCCCGGCGGTCACATCCGCTTCATTCAGAAGGGCCTGCATCGACGCCAGCGCCGCCTCTGTCTCGCCTACCTCGACCTGCAGCAACGCAAGTTGCTCCAGCGCCAGCGGGCGGAAGGGCTGCCCCGCCGCCGCCAGGGGCTGCAGCAGCGTCCGCCGCGCGTCGATTTCCATCTCCGCGCCGGCGATGATCACCTGCTTCAGGGTCGCAAGCTGGCGGTAGCTGTCCGGCAATTGCGCGTTCGCCGCCACCTCTGCCAGCGCGGTCAGGGCGGCGGCCCGGTCGCCGGTTTCCAGCGCCTGACCGGCCTCCAGCAGGCGCAGGATACCGTCGCGCCCGGTGGCGCGCGCGCCGCCTTCGCCGTCGTTCAGCGCGGCCAGTGCCGCGCGCCGGGAATCCGCGTCATCCGCGTTCAGCGCCGCAAAGACCGCATCGCCGAATGCCTGCGCCGAGGCGTCGCTCCGGGCCTTGTTCCATTCGTTCCAGACCACGCCGCCGATGACCGCCGCCAGAACCAGCGCGACGATCCAGCCGTAGCGGCGCAGCGCCGCCATCATCCGCTCGCGTTTCAGGTCCTCGTTGACCTCGTCGATGAAACTGTCGGTGTTGCTCACCTGATGCGCTCCGGTCCAAGGGCGTGGCGGGCTGCCGCGTGCTATCGGCGTGTTGCCCTGACTGGCGCCCGTCATAACGCGAAGTCCGGACCTTTGCCAAGACCACCCGGGCAGGCGGCGCGGCGGCGCGCACGGTGCGTTGGCAAGAGGTCCGCGCGCGTAATCCGGCGTCGCATGCCTTGCGTAAGCGTCACAAAGGCGTAGATATCCCGAAACATGTTTTGCCGCGCCCGGATCGGTGGCATCATGCTGCGGCGCGGCGTTGCGG
>SKHK01000281.1 GCA_007117005.1 Paracoccaceae bacterium | reverse complement strand
GGCGAATAGGCGCGCCCGGCCATGCCGTAATTGCCCGCGCCGAAGCTGCCGCCCACGATCAGCGTGACCTTCGGCACCGCGGTGGTGGCGACCGCCGTGACCAGTTTGGCGCCGTGGCGCGCGATGCCTTCGTTCTCATACCGGCGCCCGACCATGAAGCCGGTGATGTTCTGCAAGAACACCAGCGGGATGCGGCGCTGGCTGCACAGTTCGACGAAATGCGCGCCCTTGACGGCGGATTCGCTGAACAGCACGCCGTTGTTGGCCACGATCCCCACCGGCATGCCCATGATATGGCCGAAGCCCGTCACCAGCGTCTCGCCGAAGCGGGGCTTGAATTCGTCGAAGCGCGAGCCGTCCAGCACCCGGGCCAGCACCTCGCGGATATCGTATTGCTGCTTCAGGTCGGCGGGGACGACGCCCAGCAGTTCCTCGGGGTCATAGGCGGGCTCCTCGGGCGGGGCCATCAGCACGGTATCGGGCTTGCGCCGGTTCAGGTGGCTGATCGCGCGGCGGGCCAGCGCCAGGGCATGGGCGTCATCCTCGGCCAGGTAGTCGGCGACGCCGGAAAGGCGCGTGTGCACGTCGCCGCCGCCCAGATCCTCGGCGCTGACCACCTCGCCCGTCGCGGCCTTGACCAGCGGCGGGCCGCCCAGGAAGATCGTGCCCTGATTGCGCACGATGATCGACACGTCCGACATGGCCGGGACGTACGCGCCGCCCGCCGTGCAGGAGCCCATGACGACGGCGATCTGCGGGATGCCCTGCGCGCTCATGTTGGCCTGGTTGAAGAAAATGCGGCCGAAATGCTCGCGGTCCGGAAAAACCTCGTCCTGCTGGGGCAGGTTGGCGCCACCGCTATCGACCAGATAGACGCAGGGCAGGTGGTTCTGGGCGGCGATTTCCTGCGCACGCAGGTGTTTCTTGACCGTCATCGGGTAATAGGTGCCGCCCTTCACGGTGGCGTCATTGGCGACCACCATCACCTCTTGCCCATGCACGCGGCCGATGCCGGCGATCATGCCCGCCCCGGGCGCGGCGCCGTCATACATGCCATGCGCCGCCGTGGCGCCGATCTCCAGAAAGGGCGAGCCGGGGTCCAGCAGGTTCGCCACCCGTTCGCGCGGGAGCATCTTGCCGCGCTCGGCGTGGCGGGCGCGGGATTTTTCGCCCCCGCCGGCGGCGGCCTGGGCGGCGGCCTGGCGGATGGTGTCGATCAGGTCCAGATGCGCCTGCCGGTTGGCGCGGAAGGCGTCGGTGTTGGTGAGGGTGGTGGAGGTCAGTTTCACGGTCTTATCACCCTGATGTCGAGAGGAAGGTTGAGCGCGGCCCAGGAACGGTCGGCGGTGAGAACGGGCAGACTGGCGCAAAGCGCCTCGGCCAGGCAGGCGCGGTCGCCCAGCGACAGGCCGGCACTGCGGGTGCCGCGGCGCAACTGCCCGGCAATGCCGGCGGCCCGGGAGCCAAAGGCGCGCACCGGCAAGAGAAGCGCCTCGAACAGCGCCTGCGCCTGTTCGGGGGGCTCGCCATTTTCCGCCAGTTTGTCGGTCAGCTTGGCAATCACTTCGGCGGCATTCACGGCGCTGATCTCGGCACTGGGAAGCACGTCGATCACGGCCTCGGCCCCCGGCTCCTGAAAGAGCACGGCCAGCAGCGCAGAGGCGTCGATCAGCACCGCATCGCTCATCGGCCGGATCGCGTTTCCGCCGCGCGCTCGCGCAGCAATTCGTCGGATATCCGCTGGCCCTGCTGCTCGGCCCGTTCGCGCAGCGGCGTGAGCCGCGCCTGCACGCGACGCAATGCCGCGACCGGCTCGCTGAGGCGCAACTCGTCCCCTTCCAGCCGCGCGGCCAGCGTGCCGCCGCGCGGCAGGTCCAGCGCCGCCAGCACCGCGGGCGGCAGCACCAGCCTGCCGTCAGGCGCGACTGTCAGGCGCAGCACATCGCCCTCGGACAGTTCCTGTGGGGCATTGGCGGGTGCAGGATCGGCGGGCGCGTTCCGGGCGGTCTTCCAGTACTGATACTGGGTCGAGCCGGTGTTGGGATTACCGCCCTCGGCCACATAGGCGTCGATCACCTGCTTGCGGGTCGCAAGGCTGCCCTGCGCATCGGTGAGGCTGTCGGCGATTTCCCACACGCGCAGGGTGGCACCGGATTTAGGCCTGTTGGACAGGGCGTGGTTCATGTCACTCTCCATGTTTAAACACGTATGATATAGTATAAACATGTTCATACATCAAGGGGCCGATCCTCCTGCCGCCTGCCGCTTCAACTCCTTGCGGATGATCTTGCCGGTGACGGTCATCGGCAGCGTGTCCATGAACACCACCTCGCGCGGGACCAGATGGGCGGAGAGGCGGCGGCGGACGTGGTCCTGCAGGGCCTGCGCATCGGGGCTGGTGCCGGGGCGGGGGACGATGCAGGCGCGGATGCGTTCGGTGCGGTCAGGGTCAGGCACGCCGATGACCGCGGCCAGCGCCACATCAGCGTGCTGCATCAGGCAATCCTCGATCTCGGCCGGGCCGATGCGGTATCCGGCAGAGGTAATGACGTCATCCTCGCGCCCGACAAAGCGCAGGTAATCCCCCTCCCACGCGCCGCGGTCGCCGGTCAGCATCCAGTCGCCGCGGAACTTTTCGGCCGTGGCATCGGGCCGGTTCCAGTAGCCAAGGAACATCGAGGCCGCGCCGCGCCTGACCGCTATGTCGCCCTCCTCCCCCTCGCCCAGCGGCGCCCCGTCCGGGCCCAGCACCGCCAGATCGAAGCCCGGCACGGCGCGGCCGATGCAGCCCGGGCGCGGCGGGAACAGGCTGGCGGCGGAACTGGCGACCATGTTGCATTCGGTCTGGCCGTAGAATTCGTTGATGCTGAGGCCAAAGGCGCGGCGGCCCCAGTCCAGCATCTCTGCCCCCAAGGGCTCACCGCCAGAGGCGACCGAGCGCAGCCCCGGCAGCGCCATGCCATCGGCCTTCAGCGTCTTCAGCGCGGTGGGCGGGAAGAAGACATTGCGCACGGTGCCGGTGCGGATGACCTCGCGCGCGCCCTCTGGCGTGAATTTCGGCAGGCGGGCGGCGACGACCGGCACGCCGATGGCAAGGCCCGGCATCAGCACGTCGAACAGACCGCCGATCCAGGCCCAGTCGGCCGGCGTCCAGAGTACATCGCCGGGCTGGCCAAGGCGGTCATGGCTGATCTCCACACCCGGCAGGTGGCCGGTCAGGATGCGATGGCCATGCAGCGCGCCTTTCGGTGCCCCTGTGGTGCCGGAGGTGTAGATCAGCACCGCCGGGTCATCGGGGCCGGTATCGGCGACATCCGGGGCGGCGGCGGGATCGAGCATCAGGTCTTCGGGGATATACGGGGTCACGGGCAGCGTGGCCAGCCGCTCGGCGCCTTCGGTATCGGTGATCACATGCTGGGCGCCGGCGTCCGACAGGCGGGTGGCCAGCGCATCGGGGCCGAAGGGTTTGAACAGCGGCACCGACACCGCACCCAGCGACCACAGCGCGATATGGCCGGCCGCGCACCACGGATCCTGGCTGCGCAGCACGCCCACCCGGTCGCCGCGCGCCACACCGGCCGCGGCCAGATGCGCCGCCAGGCCGCCGGCCATGCCCGCAAGCGCGCCATAGCCGATATCGCGCCGCCCCTCGCCCGAGAGGTCGATGATCGCCACGCGCTGCGGCTGGTCCAGCCAGTCGAAACAGACCTGCCGCGCCATGTTCAGCCGCGCGGGCAGCGCCCAGCCAAAGCCTGCGCGCAGGGCGGCATGGTCACCGCGTGCGGCCAGCAGGGGACGGGTCTGCGGGGCCGCTGTCATCGCGGCCTGGGGCAAGACGGACCGGGCATGGTCATTGATCCCCCAGATAGTCCGACAACGCGATGGTCTGTTCGCCCGTCATGCGCATCTGGCAATAAAGATACACGCCAGAGGCCCCGGTGCCGCCGTGCCAGGCGACGGTTTCATAGTCGCAGGTGGCATCACGAAAGGCGATCCAGGCGCGCTGCATGTCGCGCAGGCTGTCGGCGCCAGAGGGGCGGCCCGGCGCGGCATAAGGGTCGCGCGCCGCCTCGCTGTCGCCTTGCTGTTCGAACGCGCGCAGGTCACGGTAACGGGCGTTCAACTGCCCGTCCCACCAGGCGCGTTCGGCATCCAGGCACATGTTGGACATGTAGGTGGAAAACCCGCCGGGGCTTTCTTCCATGCAGCGCTCTGCCGCCTGGCCGATGCAGGACCGCCCGCCGCCCGCGCCCAGACAGCGCTGGGTCAGGGAGGCGTCGAAGCGGATATCATCGGCCAGCGCCGGGGCCGGCGGCAAAGCCGTCATGCCCAGCATCACCCCCGCCAGAAACACGCCCTTGCGATACCGCATCATCCCCCCCCGCCTTTACTACCGATAAAGGGCCTCAGCCCATTGCCGCCATCAGTTCGCGCCCGACCAGCATGCGCCGGATCTCTGACGTGCCGGCGCCGATTTCCATCAGCTTGGCATCACGGAACAGCCGCCCCACCGGGTTGTCGTTCAGATAGCCCGCGCCGCCGAATGCCTGCACCGCCTGATGGGCCTGGCTCATCGCCGCCTCTGACGCGTAAAGCACGCAGGCCGCCGCGTCCTGGCGCGTGACCTCGCCCCGGTCGCAGGCGCGCGCGACCTCGTAGACATAGGCGCGGGCGGAATTCATCGCCGTGTACATGTCCGCGATCTTGGCCTGCATCAGCTGGAAACTGCCAAGCGGCTGGCCGAATTGCTTGCGCTCTGCCATATAGGGCATCACCGCATCCAGACAGGCGGCCATGATGCCGGTGCCGATGCCCGACAGCACCACGCGCTCATAATCCAGGCCTGACATCAGCACGGCCACGCCGCGCCCCTCTTCGCCCAGCACATTCTCGAACGGGACCTCGCAATCCTCGAAAATCAGCTCTGCCGTGTTCGACCCGCGCATGCCCAGCTTGTCGAAATGGGGGCTGGTGGAAAACCCCTTCATCGTTTTCTCGATCAGGAAGGCGGTGATGCCCTTGGACCCCGCCGCCGGGTCGGTCTTGGCATAGACGACCAGCGTGTCGGCGTCCGGGCCGTTGGTGATCCAGTATTTCGTGCCGTTCAGAACGTAGCGGTCGTTCTTCTTGTCGGCGCGCAGCTTCATGCCCACGACATCGGACCCCGCGCCGGCCTCGGACATGGCCAGCGCGCCTACATGCTCGCCAGAGACCAGTTTGGGCAGGTATTTCGCCTTCTGCTCGTCCGTGCCGTTCAGCTTGATCTGGTTGACGCAGAGGTTGGAATGCGCGCCGTAGGACAGGCTGACCGAGGCCGAGGCGCGCGCCACCTCTTCCACCGCGATGGTATGGGCCAGATACCCCATGTCGGCGCCGCCGTATTCCTCGCCCACGGTGATGCCCAGCAGGCCCAGATCGCCCATCTCGCGCCACAGCGCGGGGGGAAAGTCGTTGGTCCGGTCGATCTCGGCGGCCAGCGGCTTCACGCGCTCTTGCGCCCAGCGATGCGTCATCTCGCGCAGCGCCTCGATATCTTCGCCAAGCCCGAAACGCATGGATGCGGTGAACATCGCGTCCTCCCTGTTATTGAACGGCCGTTCAAATAAAATACGGCCCCTTGCGGTGACGGTCAAACGAAAACGCAGCGGCGGCGCGGGGCCAGCCCCTATGCCCCCAGCCCCTATGCCCCCAGACCCTATGCCCCCAGACCCTATGCCCCATGCCGCGCCAGCCGCGCGCATAGCCACAGGCTGGCCAGCAGCGCCACGGCCACGGCGACATAGGCCAGCCGCAGCCCGCCCAGTTCGGCCAGCAGGCCCAGCATGCCGGGGCCCAGGAAAAAACCGATATAGCCGATGACCGTGGTCTGGGCGATGGCCTGCGCGCGCCCCTCCGGCGCGGCCAGGCGCCCGACGATGGACAGCGCAGTGGGCGCCAGAACCGAAATGCCGAAGCCCAGCACCACGAAACCCGCAACCGCCAGCCCCGGCCCCTGCGCGGCCAGCACCAGCGCCACGCCGCCCGTGCCCATCCACAACCCGCAGCGCAACAGCGCCTGATCGCCCAGGCGCTGCGCCGCTACCTGCCCGGCCAGCCTGCCCAGCCCCATGGTCAGACCCAGCAGCGCGGGGCCCGCCGCCCCCCCGCCGGGGGCCGCGCCCAGATCACGCTCCAGGTATAGCGCCGACCAGGCCTCGGCCGAATTCTCGGCCAGAAAGGCCACCAGCAGCAGCGCGCCGGCCAGCAGGGGCACCGGCCCCATGCGCCAGACGGGCGCACGCGCCATGCCGCCCG
>SKHK01000278.1 GCA_007117005.1 Paracoccaceae bacterium | reverse complement strand
TCACCAGGTCATCCAGCGACAGGGTGAAAGCCAGCAGCCAGCCCGAGACCAGCGCCGGCGCGATGACCGGCAGCGTGACGTCGAAGAACACCCGCACCGGCCCCGCGCCAAGGTCGCGCGCGGCCTCTTCCAGGCTTTCGTCCATGTCACGCAGCCGCGATTGGGCAATGACCGCGACGAAGGCCGCGCAGAAGGTGGTATGGGCGATGATGATCGTGGTCAGACCCCGCCCTGCCGGCCAGCCCAGAGTCATTTCCATCGACACGAAGAGCAGAAGCAGCGACAGGCCGGTGATGACTTCCGGCATCACCAGCGGCGCGGTGATCATGCCGGTTAGCAGCAGCCTGCCCGCGAACTTGCCGAAGCGGGTCAGCACGAAAGCGCCCAGCGTGCCGATCACCACCGCCAGCGTGGCCGAGGCGAAGGCAATCTTCAGGCTGATCCAGGCCGCGCCAAGGATCTGGCGGTCATTAAACAGCGCCACATACCAGCGGGTCGAAAAGCCCCCCCATACCGTGACCAGCCGGCTTTCGTTGAAGGAGAACACCACCAGCGAAATGATGGGCGCATAGAGGAAGAAAAACCCCAGCGCCGCCGCCATGGGCAGGATCCAGCCGCGCGCCATCACTGTAGCTCCCGCCGGTTCTGCACCGATTGCAGCCACATGATCGGCGCCACCACCAGCACCAGCATGACGATCGCCACCGCCGAGGCCACCGGCCAGTCACGCGCCTGAAAGAATTCGTCCCATAGCACCCGGCCGATCATCAGCGTGTCCGGCCCGCCCAGCAGCGCCGGGATCACGTATTCCCCAATGGCCGGGATGAAGACCAGCATCGAGCCGGCGACGATACCGGGCAACGACAGCGGCAGCGTGACGGTGAAGAAGGTCACCATGGGCGAGGCGCCGAGGTCGTTCGCGGCCTCCAGCAGCGCGCCGTCCAGTTTCGTCAGATTGGCGTAGAGCGGCAGGATCATGAACGGCAGATAGGTATAGACGATGCCGATATAGACCGCGAAATCGGTCTGCATCATCACCAGCGGCTGGTCGATGATCCCAAGGCTGATCAGCGTGTTGTTGATCAGCCCCTCGCGCCGCAGGAAGCCCTGCCAGGCGTAGACGCGCAGCAAAAACGAGGTCCAGAAGGGCAGCACCACCATCAGAAGCAGGATGGTGCGGCGCGGTTCCGGCGAGCGGGCGATGTAATAGGCGATGGGATAGCCGATCAGCAGGGCAAAGAGCGTAGAGATGGCCGCGATGCGGATCGACGAGACATAGGCGTTGCGATAGAGCGCGTCCTGCAGCAGGAAACGGTAGTTTTCAAGGCTGGCGATGATGGCCAGCGTGCCCTCGGCATCGCGTTCGAAAAGCGGCGAATAGGGCGGGCGGGCGATGATCGCCTCGGCCAGCGATATGCGCCCCAGCACGAAGAAGGGCACCAGGAAAAAGACCAGGAGCCACAGCATCGGAATGGCGATGACCAGCGTGCGCCCGGTGGGCAGCAGCCGGGCGAGCCCGCGGCGCGGGGCGCGGGCCGGTTGCGGGCTGTTGTCGGCCGCGCTCATTCGGTCAGCACCCGCGTGGCGGCGGGGCTGAAGCTGGCGAAGACCGGCTCGTCCCAGCTTATCGGGTCGGCGTCACGGTCGAGGTTCGACTGGGTGACGCGCAGCATCTGCCCGCCCGCCAGCCGCACCCGGTAGCTGGACATATGCCCGCGATAGGCCACGTCATCGACCACGCCCTGCACGGTGTTTGCATCACCGGCGGGCCGTTCACGGCTCAGCCCGATGCGTTCGGGCCGGATCGCCAGCCAGACCGTCTGCCCGCGCGTCAGCCCCGGCACCGGGCGCGTGTTCACCGCGCCCAGCGCCGGGGTATCCACGCGCATCATGTCCGGCGCGGCCATGGCCACCTGCCCCTCGAACAGGTTCACCGTACCGATGAAATCGGCGACATAGCGCGAGGCCGGTTCCTCGTAGATCTGGTGCGGCTCGCCCACCTGCCGGATCACGCCGTCGTCCATCACGCCGATGCGGGTGGCCAGCGTCATCGCCTCGTCCTGGTCATGGGTCACCACGATGAAGGTCACGCCCAGGGTTTCCTGGATGCGGATCAGTTCGAACTGGGTTTCCTCGCGCAGTTTCTTGTCCAGCGCGCCCAGGGGTTCGTCCAGCAGCAGCAGCTTCGGCTGCTTGATCAGCGCGCGGGCCAGTGCGACGCGCTGGCGCTGGCCGCCGGAAAGCTGATGCGGTTTGCGCCGGGCAAAGGGTTCCAGCTTTACCAGCTTCAGCATCTCGGCCACGCGCGCGTAGGCCTCGGCCTTTGACTTGCCCTCGCGCAGCAGCCCGTAGGCCACGTTCTTTTCCACCGTCATGTGCGGAAACAGCGCATAGGACTGAAACATCATGTTGGTCGGCCGCCGATCCGGGGGGACATGGGCCATGTCCTGCCCGTCCAGCAATATCTGCCCCTCGGTCGGTTTCTCGAACCCGGCGAGCATGCGCAAAAGCGTGGATTTGCCACAGCCCGACCCGCCCAGCAGGCAGAAGAGTTCGCCGCGGTAGATATTCAGGCTGACGTCGTTGACGGCCGTGAAATCGCCGAACCGCTTGGTAACATGACGGATGGCGATGAAGGGGCGCGCGGCGGGGTCGGTCCAGGGGCAGGCCTCGGCGGCCAGCGGGGCGCCGGCGGGGCGCGCGGCGACCGGCAGCAGCGGATCAGGGGCTTGCGGGTTCATGCGGGCCTCGCACCTGGGCGGCGACGAAAACAGGCCCCGCCGCGGCGCGTGCCGGGTGGGGCCATGGGGTCACTGACCGGTGCGGACACGCGTCCACAACCGGGTGATCAGCCGGTCGGTGCGCCCGTCATAGGTGACGGCGGTAAAGAGGTTGTCCAGCACCTCCTGCGGCGGGAAAATCGCCGGATCGGTGATGATGTCCTCGTCCACCATCTCCCAGGAAGAGGCGTTGGCATTGGCATACCAGACATAGTTGGTGATCATCGCGGTGATGTCCGGCCGCATGATGAAGTTGATGAAGGCATGGGCATTTTCCGGGTTCGGCGCATCGACCGGAATGGCCATCATGTCGAACCACTGCATCGCGCCCTCATCGGGGATCGCGTACCAGACATTCACGCCGCGGTCGGCCTCTTCGGCGCGGTCGGCGGCCTGGAACACATCGCCGGACCAGCCGATGGCCACGCAGATCTCGCCATTCGCCAGGTCGGAGATGTATTGCGAGTTGTGGAAGTAGCGCACATGCGGGCGCACCGATTCCAGCAGTTCGGCGGCGGCCTCGAAATCGGCCGGGTCGGTGGATTGCGGATCAAGCCCCAGATAGTTCATCGCCGCCGGCAGCATGTCGGTAGCCGAATCAAGGAAGGCCACGCCGCAATCGGCGACCTGGGCGATCATCTCGGGGTCAAAGACCAGCGACCAGGTATCGACCTCGAAATCATCGCCGAACCGTTCGGCAATCGCGTCGATGTTGTAGCCGATGCCGGTGGTGCCCCACATGTAGATGACGCCATGTTCGTTGCCGGGGTCGAAGCTGGCGGCCTGGCCCATCAGGCCGGGGTCCATGTGCTCCATATTAGGCAGCAGGTCACGGTTGAGCGGCTGGTACACCCCGACGGCGATCTGGCGCTGCATGAAATCGGCCGTGGGCACCACGACGTCAAAGCCCGTGGCGCCGGCCAGCAGACGCGCCTCCAGCGTATCGTTGCTGTCATAGACGTCGTAGACAACGCGGATGCCGGTTTCTTCGGTGAAAAGCTCCAGCACCTCTTCGGTGATGTAGTCGGACCAGTTGAACACATTGACCACATCGGCTTGCGCGGCGCCGGTGGCACCCAGCGCCAAAGCCATGGCCGACGCGGTGGCGGTTGCGGTTCTGTTGGGGGTGTTCATCATTCTGACTCCCTGTTGGTTTCTGGACGCAGGGCTTTAACGCCTGCACCCCAGCCGATCTGTCTAGCAGGCAGGCTTACCCGCGCTGATCAAGAGTTCAAGAGCACCCGATGCGCCCTGTCATCCCCTGCCCCGGCCTGCATCTCCATGCTGAAAGCTTAGGCAGGCGTTGCGCAGGCTGCAAGGCCGCAGCGCGTTTCCATCGCTCTTGGCGGCACCGACCCGTCAGTGAACCACCCGTGCCGGCCGTGCGGCGATCAGCAGCCCCAGCGCCAGCAGGTTCAGCACCGCCGAAATGGCGAAGGGCGCGCCGGGCAGGAACAGCGCCGCACCCTCGGCCGTGAAGGCGGCGAAAGAGGCGGTGAAAGCGAAGGGCGCCAGCATCATGCCCACCGCGCGCAGGCTGGCCATGGCGCCGGCCAGTTCGCCCTGCTGCGCCTCTGACACCCGGTCCGACAGTTCCGCCCGCAGCGCCGGCACCACCAGCCCGCCCAGCGACGACAGCGGGATCAGCGCCAGCGCCAACGGCCCGCTGTCGATGATCACCAGCACCGACAGCGAGCCCACGCTGGTAACCGTGCCGAACAGCATGGCCGCGCGGCGCCCCATCAAGGCGATGGCCGGCCGGATCAGGGCGCCCTGCACCACGGCAAAGCAGATGCCGTAGAACGCCAGTGACAGCCCCACCTGCCCGGGCGACCAGCCGAACCGCGCAATGGTGAAATAGGACCAGATCACCGGATAGACGGCAAAGGCGAACTCATGCAGGAAATAGACCGACAGGTAGCGCCCCAGCCCCGGCAGCCGGCCGATGTGGCGAAAGGCCCCCAACGGGTTGGCGCGTGCCAGCTGGAACGGGCGGCGCCGTTCGGGCGGCAGCGATTCCCGCATCACCAGCGCGCCGAAGATCATGTTGGCACCCGCCACGCAGGCCGCGGCGACAAAGGGCGCGCGGGTGCCGAATTCGGCCAGCGCCCCGCCGATGGCCGGGCCCAGCACGAAGCCCACGCCAAAGGCCGCGCCGATCAGGCCGAAGCGTTGCGCCTTCTGCTCTGGCGTGGAAATATCCGCGATATAGGCCGCAGCGGTGGCAAAGGTCGATGCGGCGGCGCCCGTGATCAGCCGCGCCGCAAAGACCAGCCAGATCGTGCCCGCCAGCGCCAGCACCATGTAGTCGGCCGACAGCACGCCCAGGGACAGCAGCAGCACCGGCTTGCGCCCGAACCGGTCCGACAGGTTGCCGATCACCGGGCCGAACAGGAACTGCATGAAGGCATAGCCAGCCGTCAGCAACCCGCCCCACAGCGCGGCATGCGCCAGATCGCCACCCGTCACCGCGCGCAGCAGGTCCGGCATCACGGGCATGATCAGGCCGAAACCCACGGCCTCCAGCGTCAGGGTGATCAGGATGAAGGCCATGGGCAGGCGGCCCTGCGCCGTGCCGGGGGCCATCCCTGCCTGCCTTGGCGCAGCCATCCCCTAGTCGACCCGGCGCATATGCCCGGTCGCCTCGATGAAGCCGGTCAGTTCGGCGGCGTATTGATCGGGCTGATCGACACAGGGCAGATGGCCCGACCCGCGGATCAACGCCACCCGGCTGCCGGGGATCAACGCCAGCGTCTCATGCACCATGTCCGGCGGGGTCGATCCATCCTCGCTGCCGGCAATGCCCAGCGCAGGCAGGCGCAGCGTGGCGGTGGTGGCCATGAAGTCGCTGCCCGCAATGGCGGCCGAACAGCCGGCATAACCCTGCACCGGTGTGCGGCACAGCATGTGGCGCCAGGCCGCGGCCTCGGGCGTGGCGCGAAAGGCCGGCGGGAACCAGCGCTCCATCACCGCATCGGCCAGCGCCTCGATCCCGCCGTCCTGAACCGTGGCGATCCGCTCCTGCCACATCTGCGCCGTACCGATGCGCGCGGCGGTGTTCGACAGCACCACGGCGCGCACCAGATCCGGACGCTTCACCGCCAGCCCCTGCGCGATCATGCCGCCGATGGACAGCCCCACCACCAGCGCCTCGCGGACGCCCAGATGGTCCAGCAGCCGCTCCAGATCGCGCACCAGCGCCCCCATGGCGTAAGGCGCGGGCGGCGCATCCGACAGGCCATGCCCGCGCTTGTCGTACCGGATCAACCGCAATCCGGCGGGCAACAGCGCCACCAGCTTGTCCCATAACCGCAGATCGGTGCCCAGCGAATTGACGAAAACCACCGGCGCCCCGTCTGTCGGCCCCTCGTCGCGGTAATGCAGACGGATATCGCCCAGATCACCCATCAGCATCGCCATTCCTCCTCTGTCGGCGCCCGCACCTTGCGCAACCCCCGCGCCCGGCGCAACCCCCCCCCCTCATCTTGCAGGCAAATACTCGCGGGGTTTCCAAAGGGGGGCCTGCCCCCCTTTGGGCGGGGGTGCGGGGGCAGCAGC